>CAYSOC010000204.1:0-10466 GCA_964432445.1 uncultured Anaerolineaceae bacterium | reverse complement strand
CCTTGCCATTCAGCGTAACAGTGTAGGGATAGTTGGCCTTGAGTTCATTGGTGGCTGCCATGAAATCGGTCAGGGACATAACCGCCCACGCCGTTTCCTGTGTCGTCTCCCACGCATCGGCTTTACGGGCAACGACCAGCCAGCGCACCACGTTGGGGATCAGTTCGCTCTGCGGCGTCAGCTTCACCAGCGTGTCAAGGATAATCGCAGTGGTACGGGTGTTGGAATCCCAGTTCCACCAGTCGCGTGATTTCTCCTCGAAGTGGATGCCCGTCGCGCTGATGACTGCCCCATTGATCAGATCGCTGACGAGAGCGTCGATGCGGCTGCGATCTCCCTTTGCCTCATTATAGGCTTGCGCGACGAAGGCGCGTCCGAAGTAGCTGAGACGTTCGCGCTGTGTAAACAGATTATCCAGTGCCGAAGTGCTGGGGTTGCCCGTGCGCGCCAGAACGAATTCGACGAAGGCGCGGGTGTTCAAATCCCAATACGGCGTCTGCATATCAACCAGCGGACGGCGACCCAGCAGGAAGGCAATCGCGCGATCCAGCATCGATCTGTCGACCAGCAAATCGCTGTTGCGGGCTTCGAGCAGGGCAAGCGTCGCATAAGCGGTCACCAGCGGGCTACTCTCATCACGGCTGTACCAGCCCCAACCACCATCATTATGCTGACCCGTCTTGAGTTTGGCGACTTCGGTTTCGATAGCCGTGAGCAGGTTCTTCCGCAATTCCGGCGAATCCTGACCGAGCTTTTGCAAGGCGCGGTAAGTGATGATATTCGGCAGGAACTTGCTGATGGTTTGCTCGGTGCAGTCATAGGGGAAGGCTTTCAGATACTTCAAGCCGTCGAGTGTGACTGCTGCCAGCGAAGTATTCAGGTTGACCGTGAGTTGTCCACCCTGGGCTGCTGCTGCGCCCGTCGGGAGCAGGATCAACTCGGTGCGTGTTCCTGACCCGGTGAGCGTCCCGGCGGTGCTGACATAATCTGGCGAGAGATACTTGTAGACCGGGAGCAGCTTCTGTTCGCCCAACCCGGCGTCGGGCTTGGCGGCATCGCCATATTCGCCACTGAGGGCGGTGAAGGTCACGTCGACATTATCGACGTTATCAATTTTGACCTGCCACGCGACCCGCGCCCGTCCCAGTTTGGGAATTTTGATGGTAGTGGTCGATTGACCGGTCTTGAGCGTCGCGCCTTTGACATCGATCCGCGCATCGACAGTCAGATCGGATTCGGTATTGTTGTTGATGACGGTTGCCAGTTCGGTTTCGTCACCAACGATGAAGAAGCGCGGTGTAGACGGACGTACCAGCAGCGGCAAGGTAGAGATGATCTCGGTGTTGCTCTGTCCGGCATAAGTATTTTTGCTGACGCCACGCCCTTCGAGTTGCCAGGTGGTCAGGTTATCTGGCAGTTTGACTTCGACTGACGCCTTGCCGTTCGCGTCGGTGATGGTGTCCGGTTTCCACAGCGGCGTATCCACGAAGTTCTGCCGTATCGCTGGCGGTTGTTGTCCATTCTGTCTGCCATCGGCGCGACTGGCAGTCAGCGTCGGTTGAGCAGCAGGAGGTGGTGCGCCACCTGCAAACCCGACAGCATCCGCTGCCAATTCATTAGCAGACCCTGGTGCTGCCGATAAATTTAAGCCCTTTTCTTTGGCTTGTTCCTCGTCTGTCGGGCGGATGGTGTCGATCAGGTGTTCCATCGCAATGGTGGTGAAGACGCTCAGGCCGCGATCCGACCAGAACGCATCGAAGATGTCCAGACCGGAAACACCGGAGACAGAGAGCGCCGCCTTATCGGTCAGTTTCAGGCCGACAGAGGCCGGAACAGGCTTGCCATCGCGGTCTGTGGTCAATACGTCGAAGCTGACTACATCGCCGGGTTTGGCGCGCGATACTTTGGGCGTGAGTTTGACGGTAAGCTGCTGTTTGACCTGTACATTCAGCTTGATGACGCCAGCGCGATAATCCGGGTTATCCTTGTCTGTCGCCATACCCTTGATAAGCACGACAGAGACATATATATCTGGCGCGTGGATTTCCTTGAGCGGTAGCTTGAAGGTCTGGCTGCCTTCGACGGTCATCACCTCGGAGTACATGATGTTGGCGCGTTCGACAGTCACCAGCGCGGTCACCCTGCCCGTGAACGGCGACGGAATCAGGATTTCCGCAGTTTCGCCGGGGAGATAGGCACGCTTGTCGCTGACCATACGCAAGGCGCGATCCGTCTGGTCGTCTGCGAACGGTTGTGGGCCACTCACCCAGACATAGGTCACCGATTCGGTCTGGCGCTCGGCCTTATCCAGCGCACGCGCATAGATGCGATACAATCCCGATGTTTTCGGCGTGAAGGTGAATGAGGCTAACCCTTTTTCGTCGGCGGTGGCTTCGCCTGTCGCCACTTCATCGCTGACTTCCTGATAGTTGAGCGTCTTCGGGTCTTGCTTCCAACTCTTGATAATCACGCTCGTCTTGATCTTCTGACCAGCGATAGGCTTGCTGCCCCAATCCACTGCCAACAGATCAACCGTGACCGGCTTGCCCGCCTGTGTCAGTTGGTTCTGTGTCTTCATCCCGATATAGACATCGGCAGGGTGAACGGTGATCGTCGTGCGTCCGCTGATCGGCTGGTTGTTCACATCAATGACGGTGGCTTCGACGGTGAAGCTGGTGGTGCGGATTTCCGAGAGTTTGGCGGGCAATTCAATTGTGAATTTACCGTTGGCATCCGTGACACCTTGCCCGCTGCCAACCGTGACGCCGCCATAGCCGCGTCCACCGCGCCCATAGAAATCTTCGTAGAACCAGTACCAAGGTTCATTGACGCCGAACGTCCAGTTGCCTTCCCCTGTATAGTTAAAGTAAGACGGATTGGCGAGCGCATTCCAGGTCACGCGGGCGTTGGAGACCGGGCCACCGAAGAAGAATTTGCTATCCACTTCGACCTTGATCGTCGTGTCCTTGACGACTTCCGGTGTGGTGGAAGTGGCTGTTACCTGGAATTCGGGCAGGCGGAACTCGGCAACCTGGAAGAATCCCGCTGAATAGGCGTTATTGTTGTAGGTGACCGTCCACGCATAGTTGCCGAGGCGCGCATCACGCGGCAGGGCGTATTGGTCATTGAACGTGCCGAACTCGGAGAGATTCAGGTCTTTTTCATAGACTTTCTGACCATCCGGGTTGTTCAGGACGACATGAACTTTACCAGCAGGCGTCGTATAGGTAATATCATCCTGATCCCGCAGAATACCCTTGAAGTACACCGGGCGATCCGGGCGATAGATGGCCTGATCCGTGTACAGATAGGTCATGATACGGCGGTTGGTGTTGTTCTGGTTGACGCCGAATTCGTAGACGTTCAGTCCGCCGTAGAGCGTGCTGATCCCGAATACGCCTTCTTTCTGCGCAACAGCCACCAGATTGTACAGGTTGTTGGCGTTCTCCACCGCGACACGCATCAAGCCATTCTGGTCGGTCACGCCAGTGGCGATTTCGCGGGTGTAATCGTTCAAAAGCTGGATCGGGACATTGGGCAGCGGCAACCCGGATTTCAGGTCGGTCACCCATACTGTCGCCATGTTCGATTCGCGCTTGAGCGTGATATTCACCGTTCCAACCACCAGAATCATCCGCTGTGGCTGATAGTAGTTGCGATTGATGAGTTCCGGCGCGGAAACCTGGATGGCATAGATGCCCGGCTTGAGCGCTCCTCCCTGATCGCTGGCGAGAGGCAGACGGGTGAGTTGTTGCTGATTCAGATCGCCCGCCACTTTCACGCTGAAGTTGCGGAAAGGCGTCAGCGTGGCGACACGGTTATAGTCGCTACGCAGGGTGAAAATATCGGCAACCTTGATCTGCGAAACAGCCACGTCCACCCGTGAAACGCTGACGGTTGTCGCATACACCACCGTATCCGGCTGATAGCCGTTAGTCAGGTTTACGAAGTCTTTGGTCGGGACGTAGAGACGTGGCTCCAGCGCGCGCGTCTTATACTTGATGATGATCGGGTCTTTGGTGGGGTTACCATAAATATCGGTCACACCAGCGTCTACCGTCACTGTATATTCCGTCAGCGGCTTCGAGCGGAAGTAGACATAGAGTTGCTGACTGTAGACGGAAATCGACATTTCGTCGGGCTTCGGTTCTACCTTCACCTTTTCGATGAACGACTTCTGTTCCATGAAGGTGTTGAAGTTGATGGTGATCCCGCTGCCGGGGTAGGCGTCCTGCTGTCCATGCGCCGGGTTGGAATTGAGGAAAGCTGGATACGGCACGGTGAAGAACGTCGTACTGAGCGGATTGCTCAGGCGTGCGCTGCCCGATGCGCTGGTGGCGTCTCCGGTCAGGACAACCCGATAACTCCCGCTGAGTTCAAATTTTGTGGTTGGCTTGAACTGGAGATAGGTATCCTGATTTGTCCAGACGAACGTGCCGGTGACCTTGTTGCCAGCCTTGTCATAGAGCGTAAAGGCTTTTTCGACATTGGCAACATTCATCGGCTGGTTGAAAGTGATGTTGACGGTATCTTCCAGCCTGATCGGGCCAGCGCCACTCTGTGGTGTGATGGACACTACCTGCGGAGAAGCGGTATTGAATTTCCAGCTATAGGCTGTACCGAGTGCGCCACCCGTCGTATCTGCCAGTTTCGGGTCAACCGTCGCGGTGAAGGTTGTCCCGCCGGGGAAGGCGGTATCGGGCTTGAATACATAAATCGAGGTATTCACCCATTCGCCACGCCCTTTGACCTCCGGCTGGAAGCTGAGAGGTTGCGGGAGTTTATCCTGACTGGCGGTATCCACCAGCGGCACGACAGGGCGGTTGAACACCACCGTAATGGTCGAACCCGCCTGTACTTCTTTGGCGTCGGGCGCGGGGATGGTCTGTGAAACTTTCAGATTGCCCGCGACATCGAAGGTAAGCGCATAGGGGTCGAGTGCCTGACCACCAGTAGTTTTGGCGGCGTTGCTGATTTTGAGGGTATAGCGTTCGCCGCGTACCAGACCGGGAATGACCAGCGACAGGATAGTATCATCGCGCCAGTTGAGGGCTGGCTTGAGTTGCCCCGGTGTCAGCGAGAGCGCCGCCGCTACACTGTCGCGGTTCATCGCCTGATCGAACACAATCTCAAGCATCGACTCCGGCGTGATTTCTTCATAAGAGGCGGGTGTGCTGCGAATTACCTTCGGCACGCTTCCATTTTCCTGCCCGAAACTCGGTTTGGGAAGGCTGAACGCTGCTAACGCTAATAATATAAACATTGTTATCAAACGTCTCATTGGTATCCCTCTTGAACGTTATGGTACACCTGAAACGATGGCGGCGCGAAAAAAGTTCCCATGCCCAATAGGAAAAAATTACCGGATATGGTTGGGGTTCTTTCCGTTTCTCGCTTTATCTGATTATAATTGGGCTGCAATATTAAGCGCTGTGTAGTGATCTGGCGCTAGTTATTACCGGGTTTTCCTTCTCAGGGGAGTCGCTTATGCGCGTTCAGCGTCCGCTTCACAATGTGTTCTATGCTGCCATGCTCTGCGCGGCGGTGTTACTGGTTGTCCCGCGTGTCGCCTCGGCACAGGCGGAGCTTCTGCAAAATCCCGGCTTCGAGGGCGTCTACACGCCTTTTTCCAACGACAATACGCGCATGGTCGCGCCCGGCTGGACGCCCTGGAATGTGGCCGCCAACCCCGGCGAACCGAGCCATGTCAACAACCAGCCGACCTATCGCTCTACCGTAGATCGCATTCATGGCGGGAGCGTTTCGCAGGAATTTTATACGTTCTATGCGACGCATACAGGCGGGCTATATCAGCAGGTCCCGGTTGCCAAAGGCACGAAATTACAATTCAGCGCATGGCTGAATGTCTGGTCTACCGCGAACGATGATCCGACCCGTTCCGAAATTCCGGGACAGGTCAAGTTGCAGGTCGGGATCGACCCGGCTGGTGGCACGGATGCGACTGCTGCCGGGGTAACATGGTCTGCGCCCGTCGAATTTTATGATCAATGGCGCGAATTGAGCATTATCGCCACTTCGACCAGCGATACTACCGTTACGGTTTTCATTCGCAGCGCCCCGGCGATGCCCGTCCATCACAACCATGTTTTCGTGGATGATGCCTCGCTGCGTGTTGCGCCTGATACGACGGCGACACCGGAACCAAGCGCCACGCCAACGGGCGCTTCTGTCGTCACGGCGACACCGCCGGAGATTCCTTCGCCAACGCGCGAAGGTACGGTCCCGCCGACGGAAGGTGTAACACTCGTACCACCGACAGCAACACCATCGGAGACACCGATTCCGCCAACGGTTGAGCCGCCAACATTGACACCGACGCCTGTTCCGCCGAGCGCAACAAGCACGCTGGGGCCACCAAGCGTTGTTCCATCAACGCTGACGCCAAGCCAGATTGTGCCAACCGTACCCTTCACACCAACGCCCGTTGTGACCGGAACGCCGTTCTCCTCGGAGTTCCCGTACACGATTAAATACACCGTGCAATATGGCAACACGCTTTCCGATATTGCGGTCATGTATGATTCGAGCGTTGATGCGATTGTGAAAGTCAACGGCATCGAAGACGCCGGTCTGATTTACGTTGGTCAGGTGCTGGATATTCCGACACGCACGCCACCGCGCCCGACGCCCGTTCCGATCCCGCCAACTGCGCCCTATCCGCCGAACCTGACTGGTCCGACCAACGGCGGCATTGGTACATACATTGTGCAACCGGGCGACGACCTGAGCAAGATCGCCAGCCTGTATCGGACAACACCCTGGGCATTGGCGAAGCTGAACGGCATTCTCAACCCGAATCTGATCCGAATCGGGCAGGTTTTGGTTGTGCCGGGGCCGGGCAATAATGTCGGGCCGGGGGGGGGCGTCCCACCGCCGCCGCAGCCACCACCGATGCAGCGAACGCACGTGATCAGGTTCGGTGAAACGCTGTATTCAATTTCGATTCACTATGGCGTGCCGCTGGATGCCCTGATGCGTATCAACGGGATCATCAATCCGAGTCTGATTTATGTCGGGCAGGTGTTGCGGATTCCCTGAAATTTCATCGGCCAGGTAACGATTAGCGGAAAATACCCGGCGATGAACCGGGTATTTTTGTTTTTGAGGTCAGGGGACGATCACCCGAATTTCTGCCGGGAAAATTTGTGAGGTTGTGCGATACGCTTTTTTGAAATATTCCCCGTCAAAAGCGATCATCTGTGGGCGATTCGTCTCTACCGTGACTCGTTTGGCTTGCCAGTGTTTGATCGGCGGCGGCGTGCGTTTCAGGAATGGCAGTACGCTCTGGAAAAGGCTGGCGACTACACGTAATACCGATCCTAGTGTTGCGCTCGGTATCACAAGCACATCCAGCAGGCCGTCGCTGACGTTGGCTAAAGGCGCAAGTTGTACCCCATAGAGGCCGATATTAGCGGAATTGCAGATCATACAGGTGATACCATGCGCGACAATGATCTGGTCATCAAGCGTCAATTTGTAGCGAACACGGCGTAACGTTTTCAAACGACGAAAAGCGGCCTGAAAATAGGCAAGGCGTCCAAGTCTGGACTTTTCGCCGCGTGCTGCTGTTGTCGAAATTTCCGCTTCGTAACCGATTCCGGCGCGCAGCAGAAATGTCTGACTATCCATTTCGGCAATGTCGATCTTGCGTGTCTGCACCTGTTCTGCAAGGAGCAAGCCTATCGCTTGCGCCGTATCCTGCGAAATGCCGAGTTCAACAGACATGACGTTGGCTGTGCCGCCGGGGATAATCCCCAACGGGGTATCCGTCCCGCGCAACCCATCCGCCACTTCCATCACTGTGCCATCGCCGCCACAGGCAACAACCACATCAACGCCTTCTTTTGCGCCTTCCTGTGCAAATCGTCGTGCATCGCCAGCTTTTTTCGTTTCACAGATTTCATAGTGTACGTCGGGGTGTTCTTGCAGGATTTTCTCGATTGTTTCACGCTTGTCTCGCACGATGCCGGAAACAGGATTCAGTACAATCCGCATTCGTTTGACTTGGTGATATGCCTGCTTTTCGATTTCTGTTTTATTTTCTGGTTGTTTTTCAGCCATCGCTATCGAGAATAGCTCCTCATTCCACGTAAGAGAGATTCGGTTCACGCTATCCAATCTTAGCAACGTGGCATTGCTATTTCCCAAAATCCCACCTTGACAATCGCCCGTTTCCCTCTGTACAATGCAGAGTGTTCGTTACCAACTGCATCAAATAACGACACAGCACGGGAGTAGTAGGTTTCGTCCAGAGAGCGTGGCACATGGTGTAAGCCGCGCAGGTTTCCGACGAAAGCCAGATAAGCCGAACTCGCCCGGAAGGTCGCAGCGCTGAACAGAGTAGGCGTTGCCGTGAACGCACGTTACAGCGAATTGAGCGGATGCAATAAATGGGCTTGTGGCGCAGCTGGGAGCGCGTCTCAATGGCATTGAGAAGGTCAAGGGTTCGAATCCCTTCAGGTCCACCTTTAGCGTCAATCAGGATGGTATCGCGGGTTAGCTTCTCGTTCCTGTATCAGAGTCAGTCTGGTATTGGAATTGCAGAGGCTTTTTTGTTTTGGGAAGAAAGTACCAAACTATCAGAAAGTTGTAAATTTCATTAAATTGTTAGCACAGGCGGGCATGATTTGTGATACACTCTACAGAAATCGTGTTCAGTTAGCCTCCGAGGGAACGCCAACATGGGCAAGCCGCAAAAGAACCGTAGTATCGGTCAACGACTTCGTGACTTACTTACAGAACTAGACCGACTGCTGAACCCTCCGCAGCCTATCCCGGTGCGTGTCCCGGCGAGAGTGCGCCGCCGCTAACGACGCCATTATCAATTCAGGGTTCAACAAGAGGTCAGGGATATTCGCCTGACCTTTTTCGTTTTTTGCACAGGATAATGAGGACAACACGATGAATCGGCAAATCGCAGATCGTTATAACCCACAGGAGATCGAACCGCGCTGGCAGGCACAATGGGAGGCCGACGCGCTGTATCGCTCCAGAGTTGACCCGGATCGCCCCAAGCACTATGCCCTGACCATGCTGCCTTATCCAAGCGGCAACCTGCACATCGGGCATTGGTACGCCATGACGCCAAGCGATGCGCGCGCGCGGTTCATGCGGATGCGCGGCTATAATGTCCTGTTCCCGATGGGCTTTGATGCGTTCGGCCTACCCGCCGAAAACGCCGCTATCGCCAACCGGACACACCCCGCCAAGTGGACTTACGCCAATATTGACCGGATGCGCAAGCAGATGAAGTCGATGGGTGCGATGTTCGATTGGGAGCGCGAAGCCATCAGCGCCGACCCGGAATATTATCGCTGGACGCAATGGTTCTTCCTGCAATTCTACAAAAACGATCTGGCCTATCGCACCAAAGCCACCGTCGATTTCTGCCCACATTGCAACACAACGCTGGCACGTGAGCAGGTCTGGGGCGAGGATCGCCACTGCGAACGTTGCGGCACGCCTGTGATCAAGAAAGACCTGGAGCAATGGTTCTTCAAGATCACCAACTATGCCGATGAACTGGACGATCACGAGACGATCAACTGGCCGGAGCGGGTCAAGACGATGCAGCACAACTGGATCGGACGCAGTGAAGGCGCGCATGTCACCTTCGAGGTAGAAGGCGGCGGCAACCTGACCGTATTCACGACACGCCCGGATACGCTGTGGGGCGCGACCTTTATGGTGATCGCGCCGGAGCATCCGTTGACCCTGCAAATCACCACGCCGGCACAGCACGACGCCATTCATGCGTACATTGAGCAGGCAAAGCGCAAAACCGAAATCGAACGCTCTGCCGCTGATAAGGACAAGACGGGCGTATTCACAGGCGCGTATGCGATTAACCCGGTTAACAACGAGCGCATCCCGATCTGGATTGCCGATTATGTCATGATGGGCTATGGCACTGGCGCGATCATGGCTGTCCCCTGTGGCGACCAGCGCGATTTTGAATTTGCGCGCAAGTTCAACCTGCCGATTCGCGTGATCATCCAGCCCGAAGGCGAAACACTGGATGCCGCCACGATGAAGGAAGCCTATGATGGCGAAGGCGTCATCGTCAACAGCGGCGGGATCATCAACGGGCTGAAAAAGAGCGAAGCGATCCCCAAAGTGACCGCGTGGCTGGATTCGCAAAAGCTGGGCAAGAAAGCCGTTACCTATCGTCTGCGCGACTGGCTGATCAGCCGCCAGCGTTATTGGGGTGCGCCGATTCCGATTGTGTACTGCGCGAAGTGTGGCACTGTTCCCGTGCCGGATGATCAACTGCCCGTGACACTGCCCGATGATGTGGAGTTCATGCCGACGGGCGAAAGTCCGCTGAAATTCCATGCCGGATTCCTGAATACAACCTGCCCAACCTGTGGCGGCCCCGCGACGCGCGAAACGGATACGATGGATACCTTCATGTGTTCGTCATGGTATCAGTTCCGCTATCTGTC
>CAYSOC010000203.1:0-10544 GCA_964432445.1 uncultured Anaerolineaceae bacterium | reverse complement strand
GGGGTTTATTGGGCTTCTCAGACAGTCGTCCATATTTTGAGTTTAGTTTAGCCCGG
The DNA here is from genome assembly GCA_964432445.1 of uncultured Anaerolineaceae bacterium. Lineage (GTDB taxonomy): Bacteria > Chloroflexota > Anaerolineae > Aggregatilineales > UBA2796 > JBBRMW01. Next base: position 10,488 of record CAYSOC010000203.1, on the reverse strand, counting down.
TGCTTCAGCACCGGGACTGGAATAACTATCGCTCTAGTATTTCCCGCTTGCCCAGACATACACCCACGTATCGGCGTAGAATCCGGTGGTGAAATCATATACCCATTGCGCGTCGGTGATACTCATATTGACACAGCCATGTGAGTGACGATAGCCAAAGCCGTCATGCCAGTATGTACCGTGAATGCTGATGTCCTTATCGAAGTACATCACCCAGGGGACAGCCTGTAGCGAATAGAAATCGGGACGCCCCATCGCGCCAGACATTTCCGTGAGCCTCGGACGCGCCCAGATGCGGAACAAACCTTCATTGGTCGCCCACTTTGTCAGACCGGAAGAAACCAGCGTTGCAAAGATCATCCGATCATCTTCATAGGCAACGGCGATTTGCTCATAGAGGTCAACGGCGATCCAACGCCCCTTGACCCCTTCCGGGCGCTTCGTCGGCAGAACCTGCGCGATACGGCGTTGTTCCAGCCATTGCCCCGGCCCGATCAGATACCATTCCCACTCGCCAACTTTGCGCTTGGCGAAGATATTGACGCGGGTATAGCGGGGAATCAGGGCAGTTTCTCTATCCGGTGCGATTCCCGGTACGGCGCTCGGCTTTGTTGGCAGGAGAACCCACGCCATCGGATAGACAAGCGGTTCATCGATCAGGATGCCGGAAAAATCGGAAGCGCGGGTCGCCGCCAGATAATTGCTTGTTGTCCATTTGCCGGGGAAAATTTGCATCCAGTCGCCCTGTTTGCTGATCACGGTGACATAATTGAAACCAGCGTCCAGCGTTTCGATCTGTGCGCCACCCGGACTGTTATATAGCGGGGTTGCGCCACCCACCAGCTTATAGAATCCAAACTTTCCCAACTCGGCGGGATCAGTTTGCAATTCGCGCACGTTCGGCTTCGGGTGCGCCATCATGTCATTCATCAGAAGCTGATATTGGAAGGTCGGTAGCCCGAACGCGCAACCGGGCGAATCCAGCGCACTGCAATCCAGTTCTGTCGCGTGCGCGGTGTTAGAATTAAACAAGGTGGCTGAAAAGATAAGCGCAGCCAGCAGCAATGTCAACGACTTTCGCATTGAATTTAAACCCCTCACTATACACCCATAGTTTTACGTTATTTTTTCCAATTGTAACTTACATCACGGTATCGAGTGTCGGGCGCTTGGCTGACGTTTGTTTCTCAAACCAATTTCAAATTCTGGTATTGTTTCGGATTGCCAAATCGCTGGAAATTTCGGATAATTTCCCCTCCGAGCGAAAGATGAACATGACCTCTACGTTTGAACGCGATATTGCCCGTCTGCTGATTACACTGAATTACTGTGGGCGATCTATCAATAGCCTGCTGGAAGGCGAGGTACGACAGGTAGACTCGATCTGGGAATTGCAGCGCTTCGATTTCTGGGTACGCGAACCGGGTCATCTGGCGCTGGCGTTGCTCGATACCGCCACCAGCGACGATGCCGAACGCAGTGCCGCCGTGAATCGGTTGCTACAGGACGACGCGATTGATATTCACCGGATAGCGCTTTCCGGCGCACCGTATAACGTGCTGGAAGATTTGGATTTCAGTCTGAGTTATCTGACCAGTCGTGGTCTTGTCTCGGATCGTCCGTCGTTTGTGCGATCCAAAAATTATGGGCATCAGGTGATTCTGGAGAATGCCGGGATCGAAATTGTCGAAAAGATTCTGGCAGAATGCCCTTCCTTTCACTGGTACAAACAACAATGCGAGACTGTCGCAAAATTTTTCACCCAGCTTGAATTGATTGATCTTGTTGCGATGCCTTATTTACAACCCGATTTGACGTCCGTACAGGCCGCCAGCGCACCCCTCGTCCCTGTCGTGCGTGCGCGCTACCTGAATCTATTCGGAGAACTCCATGCTCTCGTTTGAAAAACTTGTACAGGAAACCGCACGCACATTAGAGGCGGAGCATCCTGAAATTTTGCCGGTGATGGTGCGCGATGTCTTGATCGACGCCGGAATCGATGACGTATTGCGCGAAAGCACACCCGTTCCGCAGGGGCGTTTGCTCGTTCATCATATGCTGGTGATCGGTGCGAAACCCAACGCAGAAGGGAAAACGACGCCCTTTACCTATCAGCGTACACTGGGAACGGGCTTATGGGCGTGGATCGGACACAACGGCAGCGGGAAATCAACAATTCTGGGTTGCATCCTCTGGGCGTTGACGGGCGTTGATTCCGGCATTCCCAAGCGGATCAAGCCCTGGATTCATGAGGTGGTGGTACAGTTCAGCGTCGGAGAGCAACCATTCACCAGCCGCATTGTGCGCGCCGAAGATGGCCTCAAGGGTGGCATCTATCGCGGTCTGCTCGTGCCAGAACATTTCGATGTCGGGATTCTGGAGGCAGCGGCAACCTTCGATGGGCGCGAAGACTTGAAAGAGGCGATTGATCGCTTTTTCATGCAGCAGTTGGGAATCACGACACTACGTTGGACATCGCATAGCCCGGAAAAAGATGATCCCGATCTGCACGCACACAGCACAACCTGGCGCACCTATGCGACAGCCATGCACATTGACGACGATTCCTATGATTATCTGATTATTGACCCTGCCAAAGCCTTCGGGCGACAGGATCGCAAGATTCTGGAGATGATGCTGGGCGTTGAACAATCGCGCATTGTCTCCGAAATTCAGGTACAGTCCGACTTCGCAAAGGAAGCGGCAGGACGCGCCCGCGCCCGTCTCGGCGGCAAGCGCAACAACGTTGTTGATCAGGTTGCCGAACTGGAACGCGAAGCGCGTGAAGTCGATTCGGCACTGGAAATGCTGCAATCCGGTCAGACCGTGATGCAGGACGAAGCGCCGATGATCGAAAAACGCGAACAGCGGGCGCAACTTCTCGCCAAGCAGAACGAACTCAGCCAGCAGTTGAGCAGCCTCGATACCCAGCGCACCGAAATAGAACGTCGCTTGCTCGAAGCCGAACGCGAAAAAGTCGCGGTGCAGGAACAGGGCGAGGTTGAATATCTGGTTAACTCGCTGGTCGTGACGCGCTGCCCGCATTGCGAAAACCCGGTACGGATGGAAGATCGTATCTCTGCCGAACGTAACGCGCATGTCTGCCATGTTTGTACCCAGCCGATGCAGCGTACCCGTACCCAGGCCGATATTAAGGCTCTTCTGCGCGAACGTGATCAGGAAATCAACGCGCTCAAGGCTACATTCAAGCGGATTCAGGAAGATTCGGCGGGGATCATCCAGACGCTGAATGAACTAAAGTCGCAATCCAGCGCTCTCGGCAAGGAACTGGAAACAGGAGTTCAACAGGCGCGCGATGGCTTCAATACCACCTACGCCAGTATGCTCGTGCGCAAGGGACAAATCGCCGGACAAATCGAACAACTCAACAAGGCACAGGCCGAAGTTGACGCCGAACAGAGCGAAGTTGATGCGGCGGTACGCTGGCATTTGATCCTGCAAACAGCAGCAGATATTGCCGATGATGTGGTATTTCAACAGAATGAAGGCATCTTCCAGCAATTGGGATCGCTGACAGTCAGCCTCGCACGGCAGTTCGGCGTCCCCGATCTGGAAGAGGTCAACATTGACGAAAAGCGCTATATCCGGCTGTGTCAGGGCGGGATGCAGGTAACCCACACCGATCTGGCGCGTAGTGAGCGTGTCAAATTCAAGGTAGCGTTCCACCTCGCGTTGATGTTGATGCAGGTGCGGCATGGACTCGGACGGCATCCTGGCTTTTTGATTATCGATACCCCCGGAACGGCAGAGGTGAATGAAGTGGATTTCGTCGCCATGACCAAAGACCTGACGACGATCCACAACATCTATGGCGAACAGATGCAAATCCTGATGGCGACGGCACGCCCGGAAGCGCTGCAACATCTGCCCGCCGGGATCACGACCAGCGTCAGCGACGCCGAGACATTCTTCTAACGTGAGTTCGGGATAGTGCTAGCGAGGGGGACTGCCCGCACCCTGAAAGGCTTGTCCGCAAATTGATTTAAGCGTCGCACCAGACGTTGACCCTACCCTAAATCCCTCTCCGCCAGCGAGGAGGGACTTCCAAATATGCGTGGTTTGGCTCTCTTTCCCTGCCTGCGGGGGAAAGGGTGGGGGAAAGGGGTCAATTTTTGTCGATTTACACCAATTTCATTCTCGGACAAGCCCTCAATCCCTCCCCGCCAGCGAGGAGGGACTTTCAGACGGGTTCGGACTCTTACTTATCCCAGCGGCGAAGGGGTTGGGCTACCTCTGCTATATGTTCCAGCGCAGAGACGGCCTGCCGCGCTCCGTGCGATACAGATCATACCTGCGCTCAATAGGCCAACAGGTCGGCAATTTCCTGCCTGATTCTGGCGACTTTGGGAACAACAGCATCCATCAGATCGGTATTGAACGGCATCGGGACGGCTGGCGCAGCGATACGGCGTACCGGCGCATCCAAATCCAGAAACGCATCCTGCACGATGGTGGCGGCAATTTCTGCGCCGAACCCGCCAATACCAATATCTTCATGGACAATCAGGCATTTGCTCGTTTTGTGGATCGATTCCAGCACCATTTCCCGATCCCAGGGAAGGAGCGTGCGCAGGTCGATCAGGTCAACCGAAGCGTCCAGGTCGCGGATCGCCGTTTCGCAACGTTCCACCATCGCGCCCCAGGTCACTACCGTCAGATCGCTGCCCTCGTGGACACGTTTGGCACGTCCGAATGGCAATACATACTCATCACCGGGATAGGCACGCCGCGCCCAGGCCGCATCCAGCATGGCGCGATGTTCAAAAAAAATGACGGGATCGTTGCCGCGCAGGGCGCTCCGTAACAATCCCACTGCATCTTCGGCATTGCAGGGGACAGCGACCTGCCAACCGACAGCGTGTGCGAACATCACTTCATTGGTAACGCTGTGCCAGGGATCGCCAATTTTGCGATAGCCGCCAGGAATGCGGACGACAATCGGTGCGGCAAAGCGATTCTGACTGCGCCAGCGGATTGTGCCACAGTTATTGAGTTGTTCGGTAGCGGGGTCGGCATACTTGCGGAACTGAATTTCCGGCACGGGGACAAGACCCGCGAAGGCCATGCCTACCGCCCGTCCGATGATCCCTTCTTCGGAGAGGCTGGTGTCAAACACACGCAACGCCCCATGTTTGGTCTGTAGTCCAACTGTTGCGGCGTGGACGCCCCCTTTTTCGCCGACATCTTCGCCAAAAACCAGACAGCGCGGATTCAATGCCAGTTCAACATCTAGGGTGCGCCGGATGGCTTCGATCATGTTGATCCGTTGTTGTGAATCGGGTTGTGGAATCGGGCTTCCAGCGGGTAGCTGAATCCCTTCCGCGACCAGACCGCCTACCTGTTGCGGTGCGCCGGGAGTTGACCAGACGTAATCCGTTACGGTTGACGAGATGGGGCGTGGTGCAGCAAGAGCGGCATCCCGCGCCTGCAACACTTTCACCCTGACCGATTGAGAAATTGCCTCCCATTCCGCTTCGCTCAACAGCGCTGGTACAAGATAGTCGCGCAGTGCCGGGATCGGATCGCGGCGCAATTCATCAGCGCGCACCGCCTCGGATTTATACGCCTGATTATCGACGCTGGAATGCCCGGACAGACGCGGAACAGCCAGACGGAGTAACCCCGGTCCGTTGCCATCGCGGACATGCTTCACCGCAGCAAACACCTTTTCGGCGGTTTCGGCGGGTTGTGTTCCGCTGCTATCCCAGACCGCCAGATTGGTAAACGAAGCCAGATTTGCCGCGATATTGTTCCCCGGCGTTTGCAGCGACCCCTTCACCGAAATGGCATAGCTGTTATCTTCAATGACAAACAGGATCGATAACCTGAGCGTAGTCGCTATCGTCAGCCCCGACCAAAACCCGTTTGCCGCTACCGAGCCTTCTCCCCCGAACGCCACGACGATGCTATCCGCCAGATGGGTTTCGCCAAGCTGTTGAGCGCGATAGCGAATAGCCTGCGCCCAACCCGCCGCCGGGGTGTATTGCGACCCAACGTCTGCTGCGCCCGCGAGGATCAGCGCGCGCTGACGCCGGGGCAGATTCGTCACTACGCCGACATCCCGCCCACCGCTGATAGAGGTTGTACGCGCCATATCCGAGGCAAAGGCTTCTTCCACGGTCAGCCCGGAACCGAGCATAAAAGGACGGGATCGATAGTAACAGCTTGCCGCATCGAATGGCCTGGTCAGTAACTGACTGATCAACAGTTGACCCAGTTCGTGACCACTGGCAGAAAACTGGTAGGTGACATGCCCTTGTGGAGTAAGTTCCTGTTCCTCCATCTGGTCGATCAGGCGCGAAGTGAGGCTGAGTTCAACGACTTCTTTCCAATCGAATGCGGGATGTAGCTGGGCCATGAAATAATTTTCTCCTGATGAACGCCTTTAGAGACTGGCTGAGAAGCCTGATAAACCCCACCCTGAATCCCTCCCCGTTGGCGAGGAGGGACTTCCAAACCCGTGTGGACTGGCTCCCTTTCCCTGCCTGCGGGGAAAGGGCAGGGGGATAGGGGTCAATCCTTTTCAGACCATCTCTGAGTTTAACCCAGGTTATGCTTCGGGGTTGATGATATTCAGGAGACACTGCTGAAACAGGAGAGGGCATATCAACTCATGGAATACTAACTATTATTAAATTTATGAGAATATGTTGCGATTACTCAGGTTGTTCTCATATAATTCTCCCATTCGGTTCACAATGTCAGGGGGACACCTATGTCCAAACGTCATTTTGCGAAAAGTCTGCGCGCGTTTGCGCTGACTGTAATGCTCCTTCTCGCCGCTGCCAGCACAACTGCCATCCGTGCGCAGAGCGGTGTACAGGGATCGTCTGATGTGTCAGCGGGCAATTTTGTCCAGGCAACTACCCTCAAGGCCGTTGCCACTCAAGGCGGCTCAAAGGCCTCTGCCGTAAAAATTCGCCCGTCGGCTGTTGATGTGCTGGTATTCGATTCGTTTACGGGTGCTGATTCATATACCACAACAACCGGTTCACCGCGCACTTTCATGGGCTACGCCTTTAACGCTGCCGATCCGGGGGTTCCTCTCCAGATTACGAAACTTACCGTCTACATAGCTTATACAGGTACGACGGCCACTACTTACAACTCATTGCGTGTTAACTTCCAGTTGTGGAATGACTTCGCAAGCGCATCCAGCCCCGTATTTTCTAACGGAGTTTCAGGCGGACCATTTTTTGCTGATCTTGCCGGTCCAATCACGCTAAATCCCAATACTTACTCTCCGGTTGATATTACACTGGGTTCTCCAGTGCCTATGACCGATCTGGTTAACAACGGTTATGCCGTAAATATCCAGGGAGATACAGGTTCAGGGCTTGCTTCCAACGATTTTCTGACCTCGCTACTCCGTTACGGGGCAAACCCGATTGCCGTTGGCAGTAGCCCGATTCCTGGTACCAGCTATGGTTACCGTAACGCATCTGGATTAACAAATTTCAATTTTAACTCCAGTGATTTGCGTGGTTTTGCTAGCGTGAGTAATCAGGCGACGGTATTTAAACTGTATGCCTCTGGTTCGAGCGGCCCGACAGCCACTCCGACGAGTACATCGACACCGACCAATACACCGGTTGTATCGAATACGCCTACCAATACACCAACTGCCACAGCGACCACCCCCGCAAGCACACTCGTACAGGATGGCGGCTTTGAAGCGGGCATTGTCCCAACCTATTGGACGCAAACCTCGACGAACTTCGGTACACCGCTTTGCGATGCAAGTTGCGGTGGCGTTGGTCCGCGCACAGGTACATATTGGGCATGGTTCGGTGGAGCAGGCACAGCGGCTGAAGCAGCAACGCTGGAACAGACGGGTATCATTACCTCTGGGCCAAAGACGCTTACCTTCTATGTCTGGTGGTCATCCTCTGTTGCCTCACCACCTGATCCAGCCGCTTTCTTCAACGTCAAGATCGATGGCAACACCATTTTCTCGCTGACCCCGGCAACGGCTAGCGCTTATAGCACCGCCTATACCCTCGCGTCGGTAGATATTTCGGCTTATGCTGACGGCAACAACCACCTTCTGCGGTTTGAGTCGAATAACGCCGCGTCGTCTGGCTCAACCAATATCCACCTGGATGACATCAACATCATCTCTGGTGGTGGTCCGACCAACACGCCAACCGCTACGGCAACCACCGGCGCGACCAGCACCTCCACCAATACGCCGACAGCGACGAATACAGCTGTGCCGCCACAGCCCGATACGATTGGCGTCTACAACGGTGGTTTATTCTACCTGCGTAACACGAACAACACCGGTGGCGCAGACATCAATGTCGCCTTCGGTGGTGATGTGTCCGACCTGCCAGTAGCAGGTGACTGGAACGGTGACGGCGTGGATACCATCGGTGTCTATCGCAACAGCACTGGCTTCTACTTCCTGAGCGATTCCAACACCTCGCCAGCAGTCAACTACACCGTTCTGTTCGGCAACCCCGGCGATACACCGTTCGCAGGCAAGTGGACAGCCGACATGACCCATGACGGTCTCGGTGTCTACCGTAACAGCAACGGTATCCTGTATCAGAAGAAAGACCTGACCACAGGCTTCGATGACTTCTTCGCCATCTTCGGCAACCCCGGCGATGCAGGCTTTGCAGGCGACTGGGACGATAATGGCTTCGACAGCATTGGCGTCTATCGCAGCAGCAACACCACGTGGTACATGACCAACAACAGTTCGCCCAGCGGCATCACCTTCAGCGACTACGACTTCGTACTCGATACGTCTGGCGCGTTGACGGTTGCAGGCGACTGGGATGGCGATGGCGACAGCACGCCAGGTTGGTTGACTTCCGGTGGTGTGTTCTCGCTGCACCCGAATAATAGCATTGTCGGACCAGACAATGTATTTGCCTTCGGGCCAGCCAACAGCTTGCCGATTGCAGGCAAGTGGGTCGCAAGCGCCAAGCCAGCTACAGGTAATGTTCTGGCGGCTGGTTCAGCCTCGCGTGCCAATCCGAATCAGGGTGGCAGCGGCGACTGATTAATCATCTTATATAGTGGTTCACCTGAAAGGTGGACTCCTGTTGATGAATAGAAAAAGGCAGGGCGTTGATGCTCTGCCTTTTTGTTTGAGTTAAAGACTGTCTGAAAAGGATTGACCCCTATCCCCCCCACCCTTTCCCCGCAGGCAGGGAAAGGGAGATAGGTCACACAGGTTTGGAAGTCCCTCCTCGCCTGCGGGGAGGGATTTAGGGTGGGGTTTATTGGGCTTCTCAGACCGTCTTCTGGTGCAGTAACAGTTATACGGCGATACTGACGACGCCGCGCCCGTTCACATAGACCACCTTTTTCGGCGTTGCGCCGTTCAGGTGACGCTGCACGTCGGAGTCTGCCAGCGCGCGCGTGGTAGCGTCAGCTTCACTAATATCTGCCGGAACCTGAATACGAGCGCGCAGCTTGCCGTTAATCTGTACAACCAGCGTGATCTCGTCATTTTTGGCGATCTCCGCGTCATACTCCGGCCATTTCTGCGTATGGATGCTATAGCCGCCGCCAACATGCCGCCACAATTCCTCGGCAATATGCGGCGTGATTGGGGACATCAGCAGCAACATGGTTTTGACCGCTTCGCCCCACGCAGGGTCGTTGACGACAGGCGTCTTGCTGGCCTCGTCCATGTAGTTGCGCAGTTCCATCAACCCGGCGACAGCGGTGTTGAAACCAAACTCTTCCATACTATCAGTGACTTTCCTGATCGTCTGGTGAGCCTTGCGGCGCAGTGCGCGCACCTGTGCTTCGGTGGGCGTGCCTGCAACCTTGTGATCTGTGCCGATCAAATCCCAGACATCATTCAGCCAGCGAACGACCCCCTTGATGCCCTTGCTATCCCAAGGGCCGCCCATCTCCCAGCGGAACGCGAACATCAGATAGGCACGCACCACATCCGCGCCATAGCGTTCAACCAGTTCATCCGGTGCGACGACGTTGCCTTTGCTTTTGGACATCTTTTCAACGTCCAGATGATAGCGCAGGTCGGCAATCGTTCCGTTTGGCCCGATGCCTGGAATATCGAAGGTGGTACTGTCGCTGGTTTCGACGGTGTACTCTGTCCCATCTTTCGCCTGTACATTCAACAGGTTTTCGGTGCGCTTCATGACCTCACCAACGACGATGTTTGGCGGGACTTCCATCGTTGCGGCTTCGTCCTCGTCAACCGCGCGGACAGACGAAGCAATCAGGCGTTGCGTCTCCCACGATCCTTCGGCAACCACAAAATGCCCGGAACGCGGTTCGCCCAGAATCATACCCTGATTGAATAGCGACAGCATCGGTTCGTTGCCTATCGAAACTTCACCCTGATCGCGGTAACGCTCCGCATCCGCATAAATGCCGCAATCGCGCATCGCTTTCGAGAAGAAGCGTGTGTACATCAGGTGCATGGTTGCATGTTCAATGCCACCCGTATATTGATCGACGGGCAGCCAGTATGCTGCT
>CAYSOC010000202.1:0-10604 GCA_964432445.1 uncultured Anaerolineaceae bacterium | reverse complement strand
TAGTGATCCACTGTCAAATCATGTTTTGTCCAGAACGACAATACCGGGTCGGGGACGCCTGTCAAGTCCAGTGTGCCGGTGAATTCCAGCGTCGATGTACCCGGCGATGGATAGCGGTTGGTGACATCCGGGTTGCTGGTATACCATGCCTTCAGACCGCTGCGGCGATCCTGTCCGGTCAGCTTCCAATCGCCGCCAGCCCACCAGTTGGAGGTCGAATTGGCGATGATTTCTGTCTGCGATTCCATGCCGTCATAGAACGGATTGGCAGAGATGACATAGGGTGTTGTTTCGTCCCAGACGCGCAGGTCATCAATAATTACGCCATCGACGGCTTCGTCGGTGACTGTCTGGAGACGGAAGCGCAGGGACATCTGATGGCCGATATAGGCCGTGCCGCCCACGTCGGAGACGGGGATAACGATGTGCTGCCATGCCAGATTCTTCTGTTCGTTAATCGGGTCGGTTCCCGGCTCGAACTTCCACATGGTGCGCCATGTACCGGGGCTGTCGGTTTCGATTTGTGACTCGAAATAGATGTTCACGCCAGCGAGCAAGTCCTGGCGAATCCAGAATTCAACCTTCGGGTTGGTCGTCCCGACAAGCTGCATCTGCGGCACGAGGATGGCATTGGTTGTTCCCATCTGTACATCCGGGTCGCGTGAATCGTGCAACGCACCACCGAGGCTGCGCTGCGCGAAGGCCGAGGAAACTGCCCATTCGCCTTCCAGCGTCCAGTCGTTGCCAGAGTTGAACGGCTCATAGAACGGCAGAGTACGCAACGATGATGGACGCTTGCGGAATTTGATTTCATCCACATAGGCTCCGTCATCGGTGGCAGTTCCGGTCTTCATGCGCAGACGGAAGAAATACTTCCGCGATGGGCTGGTTTCCGGGCCTGTACCATTGAGCAGGTTGAGCAGGCTGAATGCCTTTTCTTCCCAGAAATCGTTGGAGGTTGTCGGTATACCACTACCATTGGCGATCCAGGCGTCGCTGCTGCCGCGTGGTGTCATCGCGTACCATGAAGTGGTTCCACGATCTTCGATCTTCTGATATTCAAAGGTGTATTCGGTACCGGCAGCGACAGCATAGTTCGTAAAGAGGTCGACTTCCGGTTCGGCGGGGTCGGTGTAGCCAGAGAGGTCAAGTACGCCTTTGGTCGCCATAGAGCAGTCGGTATTGGCAAGATATGCACCGGGTGGGCTATCGGTATAGGAGCGCGCGCCATTGCGTTTCTTCGCCGTGCTTGGTCCCCACTGGCAGTCGTATGTCCACGAGAGATTTCCGGTCACGGTATCAGCATCATCGGTGGATTCGATATAGAAAGTCGGGATGGCATCGACATAAATGTTGAGATCGTCGATTGTCCATACGGAGAAAGTAGGACCGGAAGCGCCCTGCGAATCCATGCGGAAGGCTACTTCGATACGTTTGCCGCGATAGTCCTTGCCACCAAAATTGGCGAGGTTGTAATAGCGCTGACCAAATGTCGCGCTGGTATCGAGACCCGTGTGAACGGTTACCCAATCCCAGTTCAGGTTATTGCTACCATCCCAGGTATATTCACGCACGCCGACCTGTACGAACGCGCCGACTTTCAGATTATATTTATCCCAGAAGGTCAGCGCCGGGATGGTGTCTGTACCATTGACATTGGGGACATCCATATACCCGCGCAGGCGCATATCGCAGCGGGTGCTGTTATAGGCTTTGGCATAGTGTAGCGAAGCTGGTTCACTGCGGCCTGTACCGAAACCACCTTGCGCCCATTTACAGGTTTCCGAGCCGGGCGGGGCGGCATCCACATAATCGGCGACAGGGTTCAAATTGAAGAACAACTGACGGAATGAAGAGCTATCACCTGCCCAGTATTCTACCGTGACAGTGCGCTGGGTCTGTGCCGGAGTTGGTACGAAATCGTCCGGGGGTAACGCGATAATACCCTCTCCATAACCCGGCAGCCCGTTCGCGGAATCGCCAGCAACGTCAATCGCTGTAATTCCACTGATGCTGAGGCGGGCGCAGTCGTTCGGTCCGACACGGATCGAATAGTTATAGGGTCGCCCCTCGAAGCGGACATTCGTCTGTGTATATTTGACGTAGAAATTAGTCCCGCCATTGGGTACGGCGTGTGTCGGGTTACTGTAGTCGATGACCAGTCCGCCGTTATATACAAACACGGGGTTGGTAGAGCCAGGATCAACGCCGCAGCCCGGATTGGAATTCGCCGTAAAGGTATTCCAGGGCAAGGCCGACCACGCGCTGGAGTCGTTGCTCGCAGGCATGTACCAGATAGCCTTATCGTCGCCGCTGTCCTTATAATCTGTTACACCAATATCCCCCAAATACTTATCGGTTGGGGTCGGGCTTGGGCCGTCCGTCGGCGTGGTTGTCGGGGTTCGGGTATCGCTTGGTACTGCCGATACCGTCGGTATCACGCTTGTCGGCGTAAAGGTCGGGGAAGTTATCCCGATAGGCGTAAAGGTTGCAAAGGCGGGCTGAATCGGCGTATAGGAGGCCACCGCCGTTACATAGGCCCAGAAGGTTTCCTGACTCACGAAAGTCGGGAACGGTGTTCCGTTTTGCCCGATCAGGTTATAGACCTGATTGCTGAAGACGTTGCCGAGCGCTGGCCCGACAAGAGAAAGGATCACCACCAGCCCGATAACGACCAGTGCCACGATCAGGGCATATTCGACCAATGCCTGCCCTTCGCGCCGCTGCAATCGGGATCGTAATGGCGGTGCTTTTTTCACCTTTCCATGTAATTTCCGATCATCCCACATAAAAGCTGCTCCTGCCTATCTACCCGGAGATAGAGAAAAACTCTATCGAAAAGTATAGTATGGTCTATGATGGAATGCAATAGGGGTAGGAAGGATTTCCTGTAAAACAAAACTCCGGTGGAACAGGTTATCCCACCGGAGTTAAGCAAATCAGATCAGGTGATTAGCTAGTCGCCTGAGTTGTTCGCACCAACGTTTGTAAATTGACCCGGTGATGCTCCACTAATCACATTTTGTATGATTGGTGGTTGACTTCCAGCTACCCATTTTCCAGAGATCGGTTTGCTGCCTGTAGGTCCAAAAGCAAAAATGTTATCAGACCCGCTAGAGGCATTGTTAGGATGTAGAGTGAAAGTTCCCATAGAAGTTAGCGAACCCGATGTGCTATCACCATCACCGTCCCAATCTCCTACCACCGGACTTGCAGAGCCAATGTCATAGACGAAATCAATATCGCTGAATGTGATCCCACTGGGTTCGCTGTTATTGGTTAGATACCATGTCGTATTGCTGGAACGATAAATTCCAACGCTGTCGAACCCGTTAGCATTCCAATCTCCTCCAATACCCCGATCACCAGCATTGCCAAAGACGGCGTAATAGTCGCTAAACCCAGTGGTTAGATCTTTCTTCTGGTAAAGAATACCATTGGAATTTCGATAGACACCAACACCGTCATGCGTCATATCTGATGTCCATCGTCCCGCAAATGGTGTATCCCCTGGATCGCCAAAAGTGAGCGAATAGTTTTCGGTGGGAGAAGTGTTTGAGTTGCTTAGGGAAAATACCCCGGTAGCAGAATAATAGACACCGATAGTATCAACACCATCCCCATTCCAATCGCCAGCAACAGGAAGCGGCGAATTCGATGTTGAGCCAAATGTCGGGTTAAGGTCTGCGGAACCTGTGTTATTGCTGTTACGCAGATAAAATGTTCCATTATTATAGACGCCAATGGTATCTGGACGAGGTGGAACTGGAGTATTCGTGGGTGTTGTGGTTGGTGTTGGCGTCGCTCCTGGTACGTCTGAATACAACTTCAGATCGTAGTTTGTACTATCATAATAACTCACAAAAGCAGCGCCATCTGCACGCAACTTCAGAGAACTGAACGTACCTACAGTACCGTTGCTATCGAGGGTAGTAAGCACATTACCGCTTGAACAAGCTGCATTACCACATAATGCAAGTTTCAAATCGCTTACACCAAATGCGTAATAGCTTATGACAGGATTGCCGGCACTATTCAAAACCATTGATGGATAACTACTAGTGCTTACACCCGTTTCAATAATTGCAAAGGTATTGCCGCTAGTGCAGGTTGAGTTACCGCACTGAACCATCTTCAACCTGTTATTTGTAAGGTCTGAATAGCTGATAGATGGGTTGCCGTTGCTGTTAATTACGAGAGATGTGCCATAGTTTCCTACATCCCAAACCGTATCTACTCCGGTGATAGTGTTCCCGCTTGTACAAGTAGCATTTCCACACACGGCAAGTTTTAAATCGCCACCGACAGCCTCATAATAGCTGATCACAGGAACACCGCTGTTGGTAAGTTTTAGAGACGAATGTTGTCCTGAATTGCCAGAACTGTCTACAGTGGCGATGGTGTTCCCAGTGGTACAAGTCGTATTTCCACACACGGCAAGTTTCAAATCACCATTTGTAAAGTCATAATAACTTATGACAGGATTACCATTATTATCAAGTGCTAGGGACGTATTTCGTCCTACGTCTCCGGTACTGTCAAGAACAGTAATGGTGTTGCCGCTCGTACAAGTTGCATTTCCACAGACTGCGATTTTCAAATCTCCAGCAGTGGAAGCATAGTAACTTATAACAGGATTGCCGTTACGAAGTGCAATGGATGTATAGTAGCCAACGGCGCTGGCACTATCTACAGTAGTAATCGTGTTACCACTGCTACAAGTTTCGTTGCCACATATCGCAACTTTCAAGTCTCCATTGGTAGAATCACTATAGCTAATTATGGGAATACCAGCGTTAGTAAGGACCAAAGAGGTATCGCGTCCTACATCATGAAGCACATCCAGATCTTTGATGGTCTTAGTGCTGCACGTTGCGTTGGAACATAGAGCCAGTGAAAGGCTTTTTTTAGTTGGATTATTGTGACTAATGACAGGGTTGCCGCTAGCAGCAAGCACAAGAGAACTATAAGATCCTGCGGTAGAATCAACGGTAGTGATCGTATTGCCGCTGCTACAAGTTGCGTTCCCGCAAACCACCAATTTCAATCCATTGCTATAGCTAACAACAGGGTTGCCACTGCTATTGAGAGATAGCGAAGGATATTGTCCCACGTTGCCCGTGCTATCCACTGTGGTAATCGTTGTGGTACCAGTGCAAACTACATTCCCACAAACTACCACTTTTAGATCTTGGCTAGCGACATTGTAGTAACTAATAACGGGATTGCCGCTACTATTGAGTACCATCGAACTATACTGCCCAACGTTTGCGCTGTTATCGACAGTAGTTTTTATGTTATCTATGCTATTGCAAATAAGATTTGCACAGTACATCAAATCTAAACTACTACCACTGTAGTAGCTAATTAGTGGATTACCACTGCTGTTGAGAACAAGAGAAATTGTCCCGCTAGATGACGCATTCCCAATGATAGTTATAGTATTGCCACTCGTACAAGTGGAATTTCCGCACACAAGCAGCTTCAATTTGCTTGCTTCATAAATTGCAACTATGGGATTACCGCTACTGTCAAATACCAAAGGAGATGCTTGAGTGACACTGCTAATACCACTAACAGTTGTTAGGGTATTGCCAGTGCTACAAGTTGCATTTCCGCATACCGCTAGTTTCAGTCCTGCGGAAGAGTAATAGCTGATAACGGGATTGCCACTGCTGTTGAATGCCAGAGATGGATAACCACCGGCATTATCCAATGTTACAATATTTGGCGCACTACATGATGTGTCGTTACATACTGCGAGACGCAAAGCAGAGTAACTGTTTGCATAATAAGCTGTGACTGCAAAGCCAGAACTATTAAGCTTGGTTGAATTCTGAAGGCCTTCGCTCCCACTACCCGTATCTATGCCCACAATAGAACTTGTGGCATATACAAAGGTGTTTGGTACGCCAGCAAGTGTGATTAGACTGAGTAGGATACACAAAATTACGATACAATATCGTGCATGTTTGGTGACAACGAACAAAATACGCCCCTTATCTAGGAAAATACGGGAAAATCGTATCACAATTTTTATAATCTCCAAGAGTTTAATTGTTTGCAACCATATTAAAATAATAACAGAGCTACATTGGATATAAAGGTTAGAGCATATTTATTACACTATTTAGAAATACATTCTTTTTTTTCTTGTTTTTGATTTTATCGTTTTTGAAATTTGAAATGTAGAAACACTCAATCCAACAGATGTTACGCCAGTTTGATTGACTTTCGCGGCGTGCGCCATGTATAATCGGCAACAGACCAATATTCCGGTTCTGCAAATCAGGTTCGCCGCGAGGCTTTGTCCATGCCCAGACAACTAAAAGGTACACTGCAAGACCTGCACACGACCCAACTTCTTCACCTGATAAACCTGGCGAAGAAAACTGGAACGCTCCATATATATGAGGGTGTGCCAACTGGCCGCGAAATTATCATGGGCGATGGCGAAACCAAACGCCCGGAAGTCGTCCCCGGAAAGGAGAAGGCGCGCGTTTCCTTCCGCGAAGGCAAATTGATTCATGCCCTTTCATCCGATCAAGACCCGCACCTGTCGACAGTCCTCCGCAAAAGCGGCAAACTCACCGATGAGCAACATAAGGTAATCCGCCAGAAGGCTGCCAACCACAGCGATAAAGCGCTGGCGTTGCTGCTGATCAATGCCAACTATGTTACCCAGAACGACGTAATCCAGAGCATCCAGCAATATACACTCACCATTGTTTATGACATTATGGCATGGAACAAGGAGCCATTCACTTTCGAGGAAGGCGAATTGCCCAGCACAGATCGGATCACCGTCCCGATTGATTTGGAAAACGTGATCATCGAAGGGACGCGCCGTACCCGTGAGATGGATCAACTGATTCAGGAATTGCCGAATCTGGATTTTGCGCTCCGTTTCCCCGGCGCATTCAGCGAAAAATTCAAAAATATTCAATTGACGACAGAAGAATGGCGCGTCGTCCGGTTTATCAACCCGCGCAACACGATCCGGCAGATCGCGCGGGCGTGCAATATGACCGATAACGAAATTCGCCGGATTGTGTATGGTTTGCGCAGCGCGGGACTGGTGGAACTTGTCAAACCCGCCAACGCCGAGCCGCCCAAGCCGCCGCCCAACCGACCCGGCGCTCCTGCCGCTGCTGGCGCATCCGGCACGGCCAGCAAGCCACCCAGCCAGCTTAAAGTGCAACAACCGCAGCGCGAAGTTGTTTTGCGGTTGATTGATCGGCTCAAAGCCAAGTGATGTGATCGCACCTTGAGCCACGTTTTATCATCAATGTTATTCGTGATTCGGTTAGTTGAAGCGCTCCCCCGCCATCGGGTGAGCCAGGCACAGCGAGAAACAGGATTATGGCGATGCAAACCGTAAAAATGGTCATTACCGGGCCGTATGCCTCTGGAAAAACTGAATTTATCCGTTCGATCAGCGAAATTGATGTGGTCAGCACAGAAGCGGGCGTCACGAAGGGAACTATCGAAGCCGAAGTCAAACAGGAGACAACGGTGGCGATGGACTTTGGACGTATCACCGTCGATGACGATCTGGTTCTGTATCTGTTCGGGACGCCCGGTCAGCGCCGTTTTGACTTCATGTGGGAAATCCTCGCTGAAGGAATGCTCGGTTTCGTCGTCATGGTCGATAGCACCAAGCCGGAAACATTCCGTGAAGCCAAATCGATCCTCGAAACCTTCCGCGCGTATGCGCCCACCCCATATGTGGTTGCTGCCAACAAGCAGGACATCCCCGAAGCGTGGCCTGCCGATGACCTGCGGATTGCTCTGCGTATCGAAGACCATGTGAAACTGCTTCCATGTGTCGCGCGTGATAAGGAATCGGTCAAGAGCGTATTGCTTGAACTGCTATACGCTATCCTCGAAGAAATGGATACCTAGTCGAATGCCCCTGGTCGAGGCCATGTTAACGTGACATCGCTGGTAACAGAGCGTGGAATAATTCATTACGAGACCTATGGCCGGGGGCGTCCTGTGCTATTGCTGCACGGCTGGCTCGGTTCATGGAACCTGTGGCGCGATACGATTGCCGTCCTCGGCAAGGAATTTCGCACCTATGCGCTGGATTTTTATGGCTTCGGTGAATCCGGTGCATCGAGTAACGACGCCTATAAAGTAGAAAATTATGTCGAACTGGTCAACCAGTTCATGGATAAACTGGGGATTGTCAAAGCGCCGCTGATCGGTCACTCGATGGGCGGGACGGTATCCCTCAGCATGGCGATCCGCCACCCGGAAAAAGTGGTGAAGGTCTGTGTTGTTGGCTCACCAATCAACGGAAATTCCCTTAATTTTCTGCTGAAAATGTCTGGCTATCCGATCATTGCGCGCATCTTCTGGATTTCGCCGTTTCTGCTGCGTGTCTTCCTCGGCGCGTATAGCTATCTGATGGCGAACGATGGTCGCCGCATGTCCAAAATGATCAGCAAGGATGTTTCCCAGATTACGGTTAATTCGTTCTTCCAGAGTATCGGCACGCTCCGCGAAACGGATTTGCGCCAGCGACTCTCCGAAGTGCGCGTCCCGGTGACCGGGATTTATGGCAGAAAAGACATTATTGTTGATCCGAAACAGAATGAAGTTTTGAAGCAGGGCATCCCTGGCTCAGAAATTTTGTGGTATCCCGACGCCGGACACTTCCCGATGATCGATCAACCGGAACGATTCATCGAGCATTTGCGCGTGTTCCTGCACGGCAAGTCGGTTGAGCAGCTTCCCGAATTATCGAAGGAAGCAGTTCGCTAGATTCAGGCAAATCAGAGGCAATTATGCGAGTTCGGGCGTTTCTGTTTGTGCTGTTCCTGTGTGTGTTCGCGTCTCTGACGCTGTTTTCGCTTCCGCTGGAGGGTCACGCACAGCAGCCACACAACAATACCGGAACGCCCGTAAAAGCCTCAAGTATCACCCCGACAGTACCACCCCCAACCATCGCACCGACGCCGACGCTGCTCTCTCCCACCATCTTCTCCTATGTCGAAGCGCGCGATCAAATTATGATCAATCTGTATCAGCGCATCAGCCCTTCGGTAGTCCATATCACCAATCGCGCTGGACGTGCAGATCGGGGGACGGGGCTTGTACCAGAACAGGGCAGCGGATCAGGCTTCATCTGGGATGTGAAAGGGCATATCGTCACGAATAACCATGTCGTGGCGGGCGCGGATGAAGTGGACGTAACGCTCTCTAATGGGCAAACCTTTCCATCGGAAGTTATCGGCGTTGATTCCTATTATGATATTGCGGTACTCAAAATCGACCCGGAAGGGCTGACGCTTGCGCCATTGGAACTCGCTGATTCCGATGAAGTGAAAGTTGGGCAAACTGTCATCGCTATCGGCAATCCGTTTGGGTTGGATCGGACGCTTACGAGCGGTCTGGTGAGTGCGCTGGGTCGGCGTGTCGAAACCGAGCAGGGCGCATTAATCGGGCAGGCGATTCAGACCGACGCGGCGATCAATCCCGGTAATTCCGGCGGGCCGTTGCTGGATGTGCGCGGACACGTTATCGGCATGAATACAGCGATCAACTCCCCAACGGGTGGTTCTGTGGGGATCGGGTTTGCTGTGCCGAGCAACATCATCAGGCGCGTTGTCCCGGTGCTGATTGATCGTGGTGGCTATCCACACCCAACGCTACGGTTGACCGCCTATGAATTGGGAACAGAAGTCGCGCCCGCCGAAGGGATGCCAAAGCGTGGCTTGCTCATTGTGCGCATCACGCGCGGGAGTGCCGCCGATAAAGCCGGGCTACAGCCTGCAAAGGTGACGCGCCAGCGTACCCGCTATGTATTCGAGGGTGGAGACATCATTACCGCTGTGAATGGTGCGCCGATCACCTCGCGGAATGATTTTCAACTGGCGCTCGAAGAGAAATATAAACCCGGTGATAAGGTTGATCTGACCGTATGGCGCGACGGCAAGACGGAAACGATCACGGTCACGCTGGAAGAACTATAAAAACATCTCATCATGTCACCTGAACATCCCCAACATACGCAGAGCGAGACTCGCAAAAGTGCGGTTTCATCATTCGTCAACTGTCTGCGCGGGCTGTTCTCCAGACGTTCAACTTGGGTAGATTCAATTAAATCCGAGGAAAGGGATTTAGTATCGCCGTTTCCCTGGATTTCTGATGAAGTGTGGGGTGTCTGGAATCGATATGAGTCTCCTGCTGGTTCGTGGGATGATATTTCTCCGATTAATGCTCCTAGACTCAACATCGTTTTTGAAAATGATAGACAGCGTGCGCCGATAGTTGCCGTTGCCTCAAATCTTCAGATTCCTCCTGAAGGGACGCTAGAACAACACAGGGCGCTACTTGACAGTACAAGGGGAGGCGGATATATCGGTTGGGTACGATGGCCTATTTGCTGTCGGCGTTTGTGTACTTTGATTATGGCGGGAGGAGGAAGAAACAGATTGGAAAGCATTGAAGCAAATACAGGACCTTTGGACCAGGTTTTACTGTTAGATCATGCTGCCGATGAACCAGGCTCTTGGGATGCAATATTGCACAACTGGGCAGATCAATTAAGGCAAATTCGGATTGGCAAACATGGCGGTGATGGAGTTAACCTGTTT
>CAYSOC010000201.1:0-10640 GCA_964432445.1 uncultured Anaerolineaceae bacterium | reverse complement strand
TCACCCACTCGCTTCTATTTTATCCTTTCCCTACTTTCCGTACACGTTCTAAATCAAATGCGCCTGAAAACAGTTTCAAAGCCTCTTCCCCAGTTCGGGCAGCACAACCCTCGTGACCTGTCGCTTGCAGAAATAAGCGCAAGTTTTCAGAGGCGTGGGCATCGTCTTCCACGTACAAAATCTTCATCGAATTGATTCTCTCGTTGTAAGGAGGGGCCGCGAAATCAGCCCTCTCCATCTTCACTTTGTTGTTGGCAATTGGCATCCCACTTGAACCCAAATCCGCGATCATTGCAGATAGGGTGTGGGACGGAAGGACAAGCCTTCTTGAATTTGGCCTTCAGGTTTTTGATATGAGATTTGAGCCTGAGTCGGGCTTCTGTAGGTGGCAAATGCTCGCCCTGACTGATGGAATAGAGTTCCGCGTAATTGATGACCCGCCCGGCAATGGCGGTCAGTTGAACGACCAGTGAAAACTCAATTCGTGTCAGGCGAATGGGGGTGCCATGCCATAACACCTGACGGGTATGCAGATTGATTTCCAAGTCACCCACAATCCGTGATGGTTCCAATGAATAGCCCAATGCGCGGCGGCGTAGCAGGGCGTCCCCGATGAGGTGTGGCAATTCATCTGGCTCGAAAGGCCGAACGATAAAATCATCCACGCCCTGGCGAAAGGCAGTGATCACGTTGTTCACATTGGCAAAGGCGCTCAACATGATCACAACCGTGTTAGGGAACATCTGGCGGGTCATCTTTGCCAGATTGGTACCGTTGGGTCCGCCCAAGAATTGATAGTCGACCAGCAGGACATCTGGTACAGCCACAGTGCGGAGATGATCTGCCGCACTGAGCGTGTCCGCAAACGAAACGACCTCGTATTGCTGGCTGGCAAGAATTTGGGTGAGGTAATTACGTTCGTGTTCGCTGTCATCCACTACAAAAATAAGCATCGCTGTTCCTCATCATCGATGCAGACTTCATTTGATCGAATGCGTTTTTCGAGCCAGTGTATGCAAGCGTGCGCGCAACCGTTTACCAGGTCTGCATTTCAAAACACAGTACGTTTGGCGAATGGGTTCAGTATCCTCTTCGGAGTTGGTCATTATAACCGCACGAGATCGCGTTTCTACCTCAAGCGTCAGGAAGTTGGAGATTTCTATCCGTCCCCCGACGGCAATCTCATCGCTCAGGATGTTCACCAGTGTCTCGACAACATGAGCGGAAACCTGATTCGGTAATCGGGTGCGTTGACCGAGGATGCGAACCAAGCGCTGCCGATTAAGCGTTGGGCGCTGTTGGCGTTTCTTCATGGTAGTGGTGCGCCGTATCGATTCTTGATGTTTTCCAATGACTCGGTCTTTACGCCTGCCCCAGCTACGATGTTTTCCGCGTGACTGCGGACCGCATTCATGCGTTCGAGGGCGGCCTGCTCAAAGTTAACGGGCGCAGTCTCGGTCGGATTCTTTTCTGGTTTCAACCTGCTAGAGAAGCTGCGCTCCAACCTCATCGGTTGAGTATAAACAGGCTTTTGGAGTCGCCGTTTCCAGTCCTGACGTTCATAGATGCGGGTCAATTGCGCTTTAAGAACGATCTGAGCGGCGTAGTTACCCTGCACGAACCGCGAAAAGATGTGGCAGGTGCCGTCATCCGGGTTCATGATCTCATCGGTAGTGAGTAACGCACGCTGACGCATGTTCGCACGCTTCGGATCAGGGTTGGCGTCTACGGTTGCCATACCAGAGGCTTCGCTATAGAACTTGGCAGTATCGTAGTCTCCGCCACCGTAAATGATTTGGGTTGCAAGCCCTGAGAATAGGGATTTCGTGCCTTCCTCTCCATAGATTAAGTGAAATTGTCCTTTGGTCTGAGCAGCGATCAGGATGCTGATGCGACGCTTGCGCACGAGGTTGACATCCGCCACCAGACCGTCCAGCCGCCCAAGTGTAGGGAATTCATCCAGCACGATCCCAACGGGTACGGGCAGTGGGCCACCGGCACGCTCGCCAATTGCATCCAGATCGCGCATGAGTTTACGTAGCGTGGCACCGAGGTAGGGCGCATAGACTTCACGCATCGCTCCTGGACAAGTGAGGACGACAATCGTTGGCTGCGAAACGATCAGGCTGGCATCGAAGTCAGACGCACTGGTATTGGCTCGAACCTGCGCCGATGCCCATCCCGTCAATGCGGTGCCAAGGGTGGCGATCATGTTAGAGGCGACTTTGCTATCCGATCCGCTTACGCTACCGATAAACGCGCTGGCGGCTAGTGCTGCGTCGTCTTTCTTCTCAGAAAGTTTGCTGGACAGCGTTTTCAGGTCATCCAGCGATGCCTTGATCTGCCCCAGATTCTCGAAGCGAATCAGGCACGCTGAGAGCAAATCGGTTGCCGCATCCGTCCAAAATTTATTGTCACCTTGAGCCGAGGGGATCAACACTTTGGCGATAGCGTGCGCAGCAGGAATGTTATCAATCCCTTCTGCCAGATTGAAGCGCGGACCGTCCGCACTGGTTGGATCATGCACGACCACGAGATGACGGGTGCAGCGGGCGTACTTGAAGATATGTGCAGTGAGTTCACCTTGGGGGTCGGCAACGATCAGACTATGACCAGCCTCCATGCGATCCGCGATTACGGGCAGCACCACGCCCTGCGATTTCCCCGAACCCGGCGCACCAATCGTCAAAATACCACGTGCCGCATCCTCTCCGCTCAAACAAAACTTACCCCAGCCAGTATCGAGCCGCAGATGATTTTGGCCCCAAAAAGCTCCCAAAAATGTCACCCCATCTTCGTCATAGCGCCGGAAGCGCAGGTATTCCCGGCGGGTACAAAAGTGCGCTGACCCCATTTCACCACGCGGATTGTCGGGTCTACGCATACGATCCAGCCGTTCGCGCAGCCAACCGCCACTCCGGACACCCTGCCAGAGGAGCATATTGAGAAACAACAGCAAGCTGATCAACCCAAAGCCGAGGATCAGCAAGCGTGGTTGATTGATAGCATTACTGCCTCCGACAATAACTGCCACCAGCCCGGTCATAGGCGCTTGGCGAGTGGTTGGACGGATAAGGGCCGAGTTTCCGAGGAGGGTGACATACAGCGCGACAAGGCCTACGTTCGGCACCATAAAGCACAGGAATTTCCCGATAGATTGCACGCCCTCGGTCTGTAACGGTTTGCCCTCGGCATCACGCTGGATACTGATCCCCAACATGGCCGCAAACCCGATAGGCATCAAAATAGACAAACAGGTGAGCGGGAGAACAAACCCCACTAGCAGTGCCCGTCCCTGTGTGAACAACCAGTAAAACATGGTGATGCTACTCCAGTTTGGGTGCTGGTAACTTCGGTTTTTCAGACGGCTCGATCTTCGGCAGTGGCGCTGACTTGATAGCAGATTCGGCTTGAACCCGCTTCATTTCCTTTTCCATGAGTGGCAATGTCGTATTCATCGTGACGTAAAACAAGAGACTGCTGACATTCGTCTGGCTGAACTCAGCGACTTGTTTGAGGCGCTCGTGATCCTCAGCGCTGAAACGCAGATTGACCGAGACTTCCCGTTTTTGTGTCCCCACCGTCGGCGGTAGCAATTGACGTTTAGGCATGATCGTTTTCCTCGTCCTTCTCTATGGTCGTTTCTACATGCGAACGGTAGTGGTGCCGTATCCCAAGCGATACCATGAACAGTGAAACCAGCACCCCCGCATAGATAGCAGTGTCCCTTGGTATCCCCATCAGGCGGAACAGGAAGATGATCCCGTCTATCCCCAACAGGCAGATACTCGCTCCGATCATCAACGGCACCTGCCCTCGAATTTTTCTGATCATCACCGCCTCACATGCCGCCGATGTCGCGCGAATCTGGACTGAAGAGACGCTCCCAGTCCGCAGGTACTGGAATTTGAGGTGACACTACTGATGGCGAAACTTCTAACTGCGGCAGCGTCTCTGTAACTTCTGGCTCAAGGCGCAGCTCGCGCCATTGGGGGCCGACCAGTTCATCCAATGCAGTGCTGAATTTCTCCGTCGAAATGTTGCGCAACATCTGGAAATGCCCCTTGTTCGAGCGGTTGTAGAAGGGTTCGCGTGCGCCTTCAATCGTTGGCACAGTTGCTGGCAAAACGATGTGCGTATGCAACTGTTGCTGCCCTTCTCCACTGGGTTCGTCGGGCTTGGTCAATCTATCGTGAAGCACATAGCTGTACTCTGGAATATCCATCCCACGCGCCTCATAGTAGGCTTCCACGATTTGTTCGATGAGTAACAGCACGAGCGCTTCTCGATCTGGCTCTGGCACCAGCGCCATGAGGTCTGGCGCGGGACTGATGACCCATGTCCAAGCCAGCACTTTGTCAGTCCCTAAGTGAGCACAGCTTTGCAGGATTTCTCGATAGTTTGTGCCCATCCCTCGATCCTGCCAGCGTTCCAACCCCTGCTGTTGCGGGATGTGCCCGTTGGCATCGTTGCGGTGAGGTAAGAGAATTAGCAGATTGTGGTGAACACAATCGGGTTTTCCCTCCCTCCCAAACCGGACGTGAGACTTTCGCCTCATCCGGCTTTCCATGACATCTCCAGCGTTTTACTACCGTAGTTTGGAGTGGTGGTATGGCAGGCTTGACACAGAAGAACCAAGTTGCTGCGCTGGTCTTGCCCGCCGTCTTTCAGTGCTTTGAGATGATGAGCGTGGAGTTTGGCTGGTGGGTAGTTGCGACCACACTGAAAGCATTGGGGACCATAGTGCATCAATAAGTCTTGCCGGATGAGGGCAAAACCTTTCTGCGTTGAGGTGCCATCCCAAACGGTCTCGATTATCGGTTCATTAGCTGCGACGTTCAGGCGCGGTAGTTCTGGGGAGAGATACGGGTTGTGTAATCCGCCTTTGGGCAGATAAAACCGTTGGTAGGCAATCCGGCTCATACTTGCCAGATACACCGTTCCATACCCCAGAACTTTGCGTCCGTTGGCGTCGTTTTGAATGTAGGTGTTATATAACTCGCGTTGACCCAGGTTGCCGCCGTGCTTCTTCCAGAGCCATTGCCAAACGGTCAGGAACGTCCAATGGTCGAGTCGGTGGCGTGCATGGCTGGATTGGACGTGCCGGTAGTAGTTGGCCCACCCTCTCACGACCCGGTTGACGGCTCGAATTTTGTTCACGACATCCCCATGCGTGGTGGCTAACAGCGCGTGTATCTTGTCTTGATAACGCTTGATGTTACGCTGCACAGGCGTGACGTATATCCGACTTTCAGAGGGATTGGAGCGACGGGGGCGACGTTGAATGTGAAAGCCCAGAAAATCGAGCCCATCATTGACATGGGTAATGAGCGTTTTGTTAGGCGAGAGCGTCAGCCCCAGCTGGTCTAGGAGGTCTCCTATTTCCAGTTTGGCGGCTTCGGCTGCCTGTCGGGTGCCATTGGTGAGGATAAGGAAGTCGTCGGCATAACGCACCAGTTGGTAATTCCCTAAACCCTTCTTGCGACGGGTATGGCGTCGGCTGTCGGTGAAGGTGTAACGCGCCTGCCACGTCTTATCCATCTCATGCAGATAGATATTGGCGAGCAGCGGCGAAACGATGCCACCTTGCGGGGTACCCGTATCCGGTCGAAAGAGGAGTCCATCTTCCAGATACCCAGCCTTCAGGAACGACCAAATCAAAGCGAGTAGTCTTTCATCAGCGATGACTTGCCGTAGCACCTGCATCAGTTTTTGGTGTGGAATGTTGTCGAAGCAACCTTGGATGTCGCCCTCAACGACCCAATAATAGGTATGCACGCCACTCAGATATTGCACCTTGTTGACAGCTACCATCGTTGAGTAGTTCGGGCGAAATCCAGTCGAGCAGTCCAGAAAACGGCTCTCATAGATAGGTTCCAGTATCATCCGCAACACTTCCTGAACCATTCGGTCTTGAATGGTGGGAATGCCCAAGGGGCGTAGTTTCCCATTGGCTTTCGGGATATACACCCGTCGGACAGGTTGAGGTTGGTACGTTCCCCTTCTCAGGGCTTCGACGGTCTGGTTGAGCAGGTCGTGCCACTCGGTTTCTGTGAGCGCTTTCCCATCCACGCCATCCACACCCGGTGTTTTGGCACCGCTGTTTTCAAGGATGTCGTGACGGGCTTGTGCCAACCAGACGGGGTCTTTGAGGTATCGATACAGGTCATTGAACCGATGCTTTGGCTGATATAACGCCTTCGTTGCGAGGCTTTTCTGAACTTTAGCGATGTCCATTACATTTTCCCTGGATAGTTCCACTAAACTTGCCTTGCCTCGTTTACAATGTCACTGTGTCCCTTCGCCCTGTACGCGGTCTTCCCGCGCGCCGTGAGTGGGTCGTGACGCCCACCGACTACTACGGACACTCCGCCCTCCAACCATCCCTTCGGCCTACTTGCTCAGTCAGTTCCAACGCTGACCGATGGTTGAAGTTCCCAAGTTCACGATTACCGCTTTACCACAAATGCCGGTAGATGCCGCCTCTACACCTTGACATGACCTCTCCGGTCACGCTAGAAACAGGAACGTCCGGTGATGCAGCCTTTCGTTCATCGGATACCTATAAATCCTTTCGCATCCCGAATACATAGGATGCTACCTGTCTCTGTCCCGGACGTATCAGTCCGTTTCGTCCGGTTATACTTTCTAGGTGCCTCATCAGCGATTTGCTTACGCTCATCATGGGCATTCTTCCCCTCGACTTAGCGGAGAACTTTGGACTGTTCTCTTTAGGCCTTTGTCAGCAGGCTTCACACCGTCGGTGTCGTAGCCACCCACCGCGTGCTGCTCAGGGGTAGAGAAACTGCATTTTCTCTTGGCTTCCTAGCCTTTCGATAATCGCGCTTCTTGGCGCACGTACGTGAAATATTTCAACTTCCCGCGCAAATGCTGACTGCCACCGCGTTTAGATTTGGATGATGAGATGTATTGCATATCTGAAATGCAAATTGGCTTACTTTTCCCCATTAGCGAGGCTTCCCCAGCTGCTCTCGTACCCTCTGGATTTGCTGGTTGAGTTGTGGTCCTTCGCGCAAGGCCGCCGCAATTGCATTTTTAATGAGCAAAGTGCCTTCGACTTTGCTCTCACCTGTCGCCAGACCGACTAGTGCCGCTAGATTCGAGGCTTCGAGAAAAGTGATCAGGTTCAGGTAGAACAGGAGCGTACCTTCCAACTGATCGATATGTGCTTGCAACGATTTGGTGAAATGCCGTTTGCTGCCAATCTGGTCTTCTTGATCATCCAGATATTGGCGCAGGGCAGCACGAAACAAGTCATTCATGGACACGTCGCGCCCCTGTTTTTCGAGGAGTTGTTGCAAGCGTGTGTTCATCGTTTCTGTGATCGAAATCGTATGACGGGAGGTATAACGCATTCGCTGTGAGGTTTCGTCCATTGCTATCCTTTCGCGGCAAATTGCAGAAACGCTGCTGAAATGCAGCACGGCATCACTTTGACACAGTTTGTGTTGATGGCTGGACTTTCTCAATAAATTTCAATCATTTTTGGAGTGAACGCTGGCACCGTTTAACTGCGAAAAGGTGCGATACAAAATTACGGAACCCCTCAACCTGCAACTACGGATTGAGAAGCCGATCTACTGCAATGCTGTAATTCAATGCTTCCGCTTGAACCAGTTGGCGCATCACATCTCGGCAGGCAGCTACGAGGCGTGGTGTTTTTCGATACGCACTAGCGTATCGGGCTGCGGAGCGCCTCAGCGCGTAGCAGCATAGCCACGCGGCGTTTGAGCGGCGAGCGTTTTTAGCTCGCTCCGCCGCCTAAAACGCCCACTCATATCGCGCCCTATTGGATGATTGTTGTACATAAAGATTTGCCCCGCGAAATGTTTGATGCGTTTTGGGTGGCGGCGGCACGCGCTTGCGTGTGCGATGGTCGCAGAGGCGACCATATTAGGTTGTTCTCCCGAACTATTGCCGAGAAGCGGATGCAAAAAAACATGAAATCACGAAGAGCAGAACGTTTCGTTCCACCCTTCACGATAAACTCGCTAGACAAGGCTCTTTCGGACCACCCATCCATAGCGCTGGAGGTCTATTCCCAATTGTGGACACAGGTCTATCAATCGCAAGCGCCCGTGACGCCCGAAGCAGACGCCCATCCCCCAAGTCGGGTTAAATCCAAAATGAGCACCAACACCATCCTGTCGATGCCCACAGGGGCAATAAGCCGCCAACCAGCCATTCGGTTGCATCTGTCCCCCGTACTCTACAATGAGGCGGTGTTCGACATCATGTACTAACATGGGATTGAGATCACCACTGGATGCTGCATTCCATTCGTTATTCAGTGAGTAGAGTGGTGGTGTTCGATAGTGATGGTTACCTTCGTGTTGAATGAATGTGGCGAATTCATTGAGCGTATAGCGCCGTTCAGGCTGATGCTCAAGAATGCGACACAGTACACTTGGTTTACCAAGTTTATGATTCAGCGTGCCGGGTAGCCGCATACTCTGAGCAATCGAAACGACTGAATCGCCCTTGAAGTAGGCTGCTAATCCCGCTAACACTCGCGTGGCCCGTCTCCAATCCTGCGTTGGTTCGCGCAGATAAAAATACAGATGTAAGCCATGTCCACTCGAAACGATGCACGACGGCTGGATAGGACAACGAGTGATACGTTTTTCTACTCCTTTCAGGTTATCAATGTCCACAAACAACGCTGGGAGCGCGACTAGATCGTCTTTACCACCGCGTCGCCAGCGTCCTAAGTTTACCCGTCGTGTCCCGATACCGATGACCCCTGACCAGCCTTTTTCGTTGGCAAGTTCAAGCCGTTCCAAAGCATTTGATAGCGTAGCCGAGTCATATAAACGAATATGATGTGAGGGCGTTGGCATGTTGGCTATTGGAGGTAAGGCGGTTAGGGTGAGGAGACTTTCGGGATCACAACGGGCAAAGAGCGCGTCTAGAAACATTTGCGCTTCGCTTATCATGGTCAGAACAAGGGTATCTGCAAACCAGATTGGACACGTGGTGGCACTAATGCAATGGGTTCTTCCGGGCAAGGTGAGCCAATCTGGATCACAGAAACATCGTCTGGCGCTTTGCTGAGGTCGATCTTCGCGCGGCGTGGTTTTGCTGCACGTTTAGCTGGGGCAGCCTGAGTGGGCTTTAACAAATCGACGGTATTTGGCAGGACGCGCACCTTACCACCTAAGCCTGTGGTCAACATTCTCAGAATATCTGGTACTTCTTCCTCGGATTCGACCTGATGAATAGCCACCGTTTCTGATTTCTGGGTGAACCCGGGTGCGGGTAAAGACCACATGGGCAAGACTGAGATTTTTGCTGTTGGTTGTCTTTCTGTGACAACTTGTGGGCGCGGCTCAGGCAATACTAAAGGTTGTCGTAGGTCGTCGTAGTGCTCGATTTCGGCTTCGATCCAAATATAGCGGGGATCGGCTAGCGTTGGTTTGGATGTGTTTGTTTCAGTCTTATCAGGGGTTTCGGGCGAGAGAGCCGCATCTAGGTTTTCATTCAGCAATAGCTCACGGAGAGTCGTCATGATGTCGCTGCTCTGTTGGTTGAGCGCCGCGAGTCCGGCTCCGACACTGCCAGAGACTACTGCCGAGGCGCGCACCTTATCCGACATGACGACCATCCCTAATGCCTGTAGTTGGTTATTCGCGTTATTCCCTTGGGTGGGATCAGTGCCGTAGACCCAGAAGTCGATGGTGACTTTCTTGGGTTGTCCGGGGCGATGTAGGCGACACATGGACTGCTCAAAGGTGTAAACACTGTACGTTGGCAGCCCACAGAAATGGAGATGGTTGAACGCGACTAAATCCAACCCGGTTGCCACGAGTGGTGGATTGACGATCAGAACTTGTATCTCTTTGGCAGCCAACGCATCCGCGATGACCGTTTCCCGTTGTTCCAGTTCACAACGTGCCAAATCTGCTGGATCGCACCATTTCACCACTTCCGTATCGCCTGGAGTAGATAGAATGAATGGCTTGAGGCCGCGTCGTTTTATGGCTTGATACAGGTGCTTATTGGCAGGACGTTTGACACCGGAAACATAGACCACTGACCTATCACGGGCTTGTTCCCAATCGTGTTGGCAAGCATCGGCAATTTGTCGAACGATTTCTCCTTCTGGACGGCTGTCATCGAATGGAACTGCGTTTGCCCAGACACTAGTGTGTGCCTGCTCATAGGAGAGAGCCTCCTCCAGCTTTCCTTGCTCACGCAGTTCTTCGATAACCTTGCGGTGATCCGGGTGCAGGTGTGTTTCCGCCTGATCCGGGCAAAGCGGCCAACCGAGCGCCGCCTGCATCCACGCTGAGAACATCGACATATCCCCGCGTGCGGCCAGCAGCGATGCTTCCTTTTGGACTTGTTGCAGCGCGTGTAAGCCTTGACTGAGTTCTGGTTCCGGGACAACCCAATGGAAACGTTCTTCCTTTTCAGGCAGGGCAATGCCCAGATCATCCAGTGTCAGGAAAACCCCAATCGAGAGCAACCAGCGGACAATCCCCGGATCGACGCCATTCCCTTCTTCGATGTGCGTGGATTCCTTGAGGTGTGCGCCGTAGGCGGTGGGTGTCCCGTCAGCATCGGATTGCGTTACTTTCGTAATGTAATCGCGTACCCCAAACTGGTCGATGAAATAT
>CAYSOC010000200.1:0-10731 GCA_964432445.1 uncultured Anaerolineaceae bacterium | reverse complement strand
GATGGAAGCAATAACTTGAAAAATATACCAATTTCAGCGCTCAAATTACCCCGTTTCGCCATCTCCGAAAATACCACGCTATTGGGACTCGCGGTAGGCGTTGGGCTGGCAACCGCTGGTGGTGTTTGGCTCTTTCGGCAGGGCTATGAATTTTTCACACGGACTTACCAGATTGGACTAAGCGCAAGCCTTCTTTCCTTTCTGGGATCCTGGGCGTTGATCCCCTTGCTCGCCCTCGCGGGTTTGCTCGTGGGCTTAATAAAAGCACGTTTTGTTGGCGAGGAGCGTCATCACGGGGTAGCCGGGATTATGGAGTCGGTGGCTTATTCCGGCGGGCGCTTGCCCTATCGTAAAGTTCCTTTCAAAGCGCTGTTGGCGTCTTTCTCGATTGGGGCGGGCGCATCCGTTGGCCCGGAAGACCCCAGCGTCCAAATCGGCGCGAACCTCGGTTCATGGTTTGGGCAACGCCTGCGTCTATCGGATGATCGGGTACGCTTGTTAGTGGCGGCGGGCGCGGCGGGCGGTGTTGCCGCCGCCTTTCGCGCTCCGATTGCAGGCGTCTTTTTTGCACTGGAAATCATTCTCGGCGATTTTTCGACTAGTTCCTTTAGTGTCGTGGTACTGGCGAGTGTGGTGGCTTCGGTGTTTACGCAGGCAATCGATGCAGGTGGCCCGGAACTTGGCATCCGCACCTATGCCTTAGGTGGGTTACAAGAAGTGCCACTCTATGTATTGCTCGGCTTACTGATTGCACCGATGGCGGTGTTATTCATCCGCACTCTCTATTGGCAACACGATCTGTGGCATCATCTCAAACTTTCAGCGCCCCTAAAGACGGCTCTCGCCGGGGTGATTGTCGGGGTGATTGGAGTCTTCCTGCCGCAAATCCTGGGGACAGGGCGCGAAACCATGAATGCCGTCTTGAATCAAAGTGGCACGGAATTCAGCATTGCCTTGCTGCTGGGGTTATCGCTTGCCAAGATGATTGCTTCGACGATTAGCCTGGGCGGTGGCTTTGTCGGTGGGATGTTTGCCCCTTCGCTCTTTGTCGGGGCAGCATTCGGTGGTGCCTATGGGCGGATAGTGCAGGTGGCACTTGGCGGAAATATGAGTGCTGACCCAGCCGCTTTTGCAATGGCGGGAATGGCCGCCATGATGACGGGCGTGATCCGTGCGCCCATCACCGCTGTTTTGCTGCTTTTTGAACTCACTAACGATTACAATCTCATTCTACCGATTATGCTTGCTGTGGCCGTGTGCCTGATCATCGTTGAACGGTTTGCGCCCGATGGAATTTATCAGCATGGTTTAGCACGCAAAGGTATCCGATTGTCGCGCGGGCGTGATATTGATCTGATGCAAATTGTGACAGTCGGAGAAGCCATGTCTGAACCGCACCTCGTTTCCAGTCAGGATACGATTGAATCGCTCGCAGCAGTTTTTGATAAACACCAAACACATGGCCTGGTCGTTATTGACGACTCCCAAGCGCTCTTCGGCATCGTCACAATTCAGGATTTAGCGCGTGCCCGTGAAGCTGACCATACGGCGATCACCAAAGTGGCGGATATTTGCACGCGCGATGTGCTGACCGTCACCCCCGACCTGCCAATCGCCAGAGCGCTTCAATTGATCGGGGAACGTGATTTGGGACGGTTGCCGGTGGTTGACAAGAACGATCCGCATAAAGTGGTAGGTGTTTTGCGTCGGCGCGACATCATGCGTGCCTACGATATTGCCGTGCAGCGGAAACAACAGGAACAACATCAAGTGGAACAGGTACGGCTATCCACTATTTCCGGTGCTTATGTGGTCGAAATGCGTGTTAATGCAGGTTCATTAGTCGATGGACAATGCTTGCGCGACACCCAGTGGCCTGCTGGAAGCGTGATTGCTTCGATTTGGCGTAATGGGCAAGCCATTGCCCCCAATGGTGACAGCCGCCTACTTGCGGGTGATAAATTGACGATTGTGACCGCTGCCGATCATCATGACGCTTTAGAAAAACTCTTGATGAAATAGGAAGCGCAAAATCGTATCGGGGCTTGGAAACATGCCCCGGATCATGATTAGTGTTGAGGTTGACTTTGGAGAATGTGTTCCACGAAGTGTACCGCATTCTCTACTCCGTTTTCGGCACAGAGTTTCTCGCCAATTTCGGCAGCCCCACGCCTCATCTCCTTATCGGTAACAGCTTGCGAAATAGCGGCGGCAAGCGTTTCGGCGTTGTATTGCTTTTGTGAGATGGGTTTTGGTCCCGCGCCGATCCGCGCCACACAACGTCCCCAAAATGGTTGGTCACCCAGGAAAGGTACGATGACAGTCGGTCGCCCAGCTTTCAGTCCTGCTGCTGTCGTACCCGATCCACCATGATGCACTACCGCCGCCATGTGTGGAAATAACCAGTCGTGAGGGGCTTCATTCAACAGAAAAACGTTGTTCGGTACATCCGCCGGGTTGAGCTTGAGCGCACCCCAGCCAGAGGCGAGAACGCCGCGCTGACCGCTTAATTTCAGGGCATCCAGTGCAATCTGTGCTTTCCGCTCTGGATCGCGGCTGACCATACTCCCAAAGCCGATGTAAACCGGGGGTGCGCCTGCTTCGAGAAACTGCACCAAATCCGCAGGTGGTGTCCATGCCTGTTCCTGTTCCAGAAACCAGAACCCCGCTTCATAGCTGTTCTTGTCCCAATCCGTGTGCGCTGGAACAAGGTGCTTACTATAGCCATATAAGATCGGAATCGGCTTGCCCTGTGCGTCGACCGTTTCAGAGGCGAAACGCGGACGCGCTGGTAATCCCAGTGCTTCCTTGCGCCATTTGTCGATCATCCCTGAGTAGGGCGCAATCAGCAACCGATTGAGGCCATAGGTCATGCGGTTGAGCGCCGCCGGAAGTTTGGCAGTTGGCATCAGCCCCGGATTCGGGAATGCACTCGTCGGCGTGTACATGGGCAGCATCATGCTCATAATCGCCGGAATCTGTAGTTTTTCGGCAAGATGCAAACCGGAAAGGGATTTGGGATGATAAATAAGCAAATCGGGTTGCGCTGCCGAGGCCGCTTTCCAGCTATCGTCAAGCATCACGCGCAGCAAAGGCATCACTTGTTTGATCAATGCCAGCGAAGCGCCTTTGACCTCTACCGCTGCCGCACCCTGCGCCGTATCTTTCAGGCGCAATAGGTCATCATTCATTGGCAG
This sequence comes from uncultured Anaerolineaceae bacterium, assembly GCA_964432445.1. Taxonomy (GTDB): domain Bacteria; phylum Chloroflexota; class Anaerolineae; order Aggregatilineales; family UBA2796; genus JBBRMW01. The sequence goes on along the minus strand of CAYSOC010000200.1, from coordinate 7,534 downwards.
AAAGCCAACACCGTATCCCTGTACCCAATCGGCATAGGTGTGTCCCGTACAGATGGTGACCTCGTGTCCAGCGCCCATCAGACCTTTTGCGAGTGCAATAAAAGGCTGTACATCGCCCCGCGAACCGACGGTGAGAATTAGAATCTTCATGAGCTTTCCTTTTCAGTCATATCCTTTGGCACGTTTTTCCTGTTCCCACTTTTCCAGCAGTTTGGGAAACTCGCGCTCCATAAACTCGTACATATCGCGCAATAGTTCGAGCCGTTGTCGCTTTTCAGGCGGTTCGCCTGTCATTGCCAGCAATCCTTTTTCAGCCAATTGGCGCATGTTGGTCAACTCCCCCATCCGTGCGCTAAAAGATCGGTACCAGACATCCTCCGCAAGACGATAGAAGTCCCGACGTTCGCCGGGGAGAGCCATCCGTTCGATGAGGAAGAACGTTTGCAATTCTCGCAGACTCGTACTGATGGTACTTTTGCTGGCTTGTAGTGCCGTCACAATTTCTGGCATGGATTGATAAGGCGGGTCACATACCATCAGGTAGCCCATAATTCGCCCCGCCATGCGTGTGACGCCCATGCGCTCGAAGAACAACCCCGTATCTTCAATGAATTGCTGTTTTTGTTCTGTCAACATACTTTGATTCTAGTCCGTTCGATTTATTCGGTCAATACCGAACTAATCGAAAATATATAAAAACAAGGAATGATGATTTCATTAGGTAGTCCATTTTGCGAGGCTTCGCCCGGGAGCGCAGATAATTGAGAAACTCGTCTCTCTTAATTCGAGGTATAGACGAATTTAATGCAAGTCTGACCAAAAGCCATCTATAAATGCGGACAAGTTATCCATGATCTCAACATCCAATCTTACTGGAGGCGACCATCAGCCGGTTAATTCTCTGTGCCTGGTCTATTTTTCAGTCGATTGGAACGAAAGGAGGTGTTATGAGCCGCAACCCTGTGATCGAGCTATTTCTGACGCTCGGTATCATTATCTTTGCTGCCAAAACTGCCGGGTATTTGAGCCGTTTGCTAGGCCAGCCAGCGGCGCTCGGTAAACTGATTATTGGCATTCTTCTGGGGCCGAGTCAGCTTAATCTATTTGGCTGGTCAGTCTTTACCGATCCACATTTAGCCGAAACGGTCATCCATATCGCTGAACTCGGCGTGCTACTGTTGATGTTCAATGCTGGCTTGGAAATCGATCTCGGCAATCTGCGGCGCGTCGAGCGAGTTGCTGTAAGCAGTGGTGTGTTAGGGGTGTGTCTCCGTTGGCTTTTGCGGTTCCTGTCGCCCTATTGACTAGGTTGTGTGGACAAACGAGATAAACTTATACCTCACGAACAAAGTACGACTAAAAGATAGGGAATGGGCGAAGATCCAGGCGTATCTACGCGGACGCAAGGACGTCGAAATCGGCAGTGTGCGCGGTTGCCGACGGTTCATCGAAGGGGTAGTATGGGTGCTGTGGAGTGGCGCACAATGGCGCTTGCGACTGAAAGAATACGGAAAATGGAATAGCGTGTACCGACGCTTTGCCCGTTGGTGTGAGAGTGGGATCTGGAAAGTGTGCTGGTGGATGCGACGATTGTGCGTGCCCACCCGTGTGCGGCGGGGCTGAGAAAAAACGGTGGTGCCGACACACAAGCCCTCGGACGCAACCGAGGCGGGCTCACCTGTAAAATCCATGCCAGTGTAGATGCACCTGGTAACCCCTTGCGCTTGCGCCTCACAGCAGGGCAGCGTCATGATATTACTCAGGCAGAAGCGCTCATCACCAGCTTCAAACCCTTGCACATCATCGCCGATAGAGCTTATGCGGCACAATCCTTTATTGACCTTATCTTCCAGCACCATGCAACGCCTGTTATCCCGCCACACCAACGTGCCAAAGTTCAACGCGACTATAACACCTGGCTCTACCGCGAACGCCATCTCATCGAATGCTTTTTCAACAAACTCAAGCAATTTCGTCGGGTGTTTTCCCGCTTCGACAAACTTGCCGCTCGCTTTTCCGGGTTTGTCCATTTCGCCAGTGTCCTGGTCTGGCTTCGCTAATGTCCACACAGCCTAGACAGGCCGTATATAGTTGACATAATCGTTACAAAACTCGTGTTTTGAAATCTGACACTGCCGCGCTTTTAGATTGAGATTAAGTTGTTATAGCAACAGAATATCATTCAAGTAAAATGAAAGTCTCTATACGTTTATCTGTTATCATATCTATTATCAAGTTTTGTTAAAGGATAATACAAGCTGGCTTTATTGCTCAACACACCAACTAAATCAATCCGACTGACCTAATGTGGATTTACACTGCCGCTAACCAAAGGAAATCAACAATGCAGCCTGTCCATCTCAATCTTCAACGTTTATTCCTGCTGGTAGGCTTTATAAGTTTCGTTGTAACGGCGTGTAGCACACCTTCACAGCCGCAACGGATTCCTACTATCGCCTTCATCAACAACCTCAATACATTCGACCCGATAATTTCCCTTTTTAAAGACAGCATGAAGGAACTGGGATTCATTGAGGGCAAGTCCATTAATTACCTTTATAATGGGGTTGCCGGTGGTACTTTCGGCACCGATACCAAAGCAGTCGATCAGGAAATTGAAAAACTGTCTGGTCAAAACCCTGACGTGTTTGTATCCATCGGCTCAGTTGGTACTTCCCGGCTAAAGCCAGTTTTAGAAAAAACAAGCAAACCCGGCGTGTTTATCATGGTAACCAATCCCAAACTGTTGAATCTGGTGCGGGATGAACTGAAGCCTGGTGGTCGGTTGACGGGACTTACGTCAGGCGGACTACTAACAGCGAAGGGGATGGAATGGTTCCTCACAGTGGCTCCAACCGTTAAGCGCGTCCATATCTATTATTTGGCGGGCGATCTCACCGCCCCGTCGCAATTCCCCCTATTGCAGACAGCCGCCGATAAACTAAAGGTCGAACTGGTATTACACGAAGTGAAATCGCCTGATGAGTCTATTGCCGCTCTTTCTACGCTTACCAAAGGTGTGGACGGCGTTTTGAGAATCCCGTTGTTCAATTTTAGTCCGGCGCAGACTACAGCCTACTATAAGGAAGCAATGCAGCGCGGCATTCCTGTCGGTACAACGCAGGCCGGAAGTGTTGTATCTGGCAACCTTACGGGTTTTACTTTGAGCAACGAAGAAATTGCCAAACAATCAGCACAACTGGTTCAGCAAATCATTCGGGGGGCTGATCCCGCTACTCTTCCTGTTCAGCCTGTGCAGTTTAAGCTGGATGTGAACCTTGCGGTTGCCAATGAATTAGGATTGACCATTCCTGATAGTGTACTACAGCAGGCCAATAACGTTGTTCGCGTCATCAATACACCCATACCACCCGCACCAGCAACGCTAGTTGCAACAGCACAGGCAACCGCTGTCCGCTAATATGAGGCTCTGAAATGCCGGATTCTGAACATAGAATGCCAGCATTTCCGTCTTTTTGAGTAATTATGATAGGAATTCATCGTATCGTGTGAGTTGCTGTTCCGCGTGGTATCAGCCTTACCGTATGCGCAATAAGGAATGTGGTCTTGTTCAACAAACTTCGCACTCGACTTACGGTCATCTTCGTTATTCTGACGCTCATTCCTGTCCTGGTAGTTTCACTCATATTGGGGTATCGGGGTTTCACGCAATCGTTCAACGATTCGCTTCAACGCCAGCAGTTGCTCAATGATCGTGCCAACCAAGCCATTACAGATACTTTTGCGCTGCGTGTCAATGAATTGTCCTTGCTTGGGAATACTCCACAATTTGCACAATTAACGACTGCGGAACAACGTGGACTACTGGGCAATTTGCTCCATAACCAGGCCTATAACGATATATCGATCATTGATGCTGCTGGACGGGAGAAGGCAAAAGTATCTCTGTTTGCTACCGTTGGTGATGCAGATTTGACTGATTTATCGCGTGACCCATTGTTTCAGCAAACGCTCAAAGAGGGCAAACCCGGATATTCCAGTATTTTCTTTGACGCCTTAACAGGCGAACCGCTATTGACCATCGCCATTCCTTTCTATGATCAGCGTTCGGGATCACTGAGTCATGTGATCTTTGCTAATTTCCGCTTCTATCTGGTTTGGTCGATTGTTGCCCAACTGGAGACTCAAGGCGGGCAAGGCCTACAGGTTTTCCTAACCGATACTAGCGGAACAGTGATTGCCCATGCGAACCCGACTATCGTCTATAAGAAACAGGTATTTAAATTACCTGCGCAGGATGGGCAGATGATTGGGCTGGATGGCGTGACCGTTGCTCTGGTGGCGCAACAAAAGATCACTCTTGGGGAACAGCAATTTATCATTGTCAGCCAGGAAGCTGTTGACATCGCCTTAAAAGGCGCAACCGAGACTGCGATCAGTGCCGCTCTGATCGCACTGCTTACTATTCTTGTTGCTATTGGAGTGATCATTGTTGTTGCACGCCAGATCGTCCAACCCATTGAACAGCTTTCTGAAGTAGCTCAATCCATTCGTGATGGTAACCTTGATGCCCAAACCCATATTGAACGATCTGACGAAATTGGAAAGATGGCGCAAACCTTCGATAGCATGACGGCTCAACTCAAACAAAACCTCAAAGGATTGAAAGATCAGGTCGAGGAGTTGGAAAGAGCGAGAATTGAGCGCGAGAAGCTGATTAAGGATTTACACGGAGCGCGACGATTGGCAGAGGAGAATTCACGTCTTAAATCAGAATTCCTTTCTACGATGTCTCACGAACTTCGCACTCCGCTTAATGCTATTGAGGGATTTACCGGCATTATGCTCAATAAACTCGCTGGAACCAGTTATAACGACAAAACGGAAAGCTTTCTAACCCGTATTCGCTCCAATAGCAAACGGTTATTGCAGCTTATCAATGATTTCCTTGATCTGTCGCGTATTGAGGCTGGACGTCTGGAACTTGCCAATCAACCGTTTTCTCCAACGCAACTCGCCAAACGGTGGCAAAATGAGATAGGTGTGTTAGCGGAAAAGAAAGGGATTCAGTTTGTCGTCAATCTCGATTCCAGCCTTCCTGAAACGGTTTTCGGAGATGAGGAATCGATTTCTAAAATCGGCCTAAACCTTTTGAGCAATGCGATTAAATTCACCGAACAGGGGCAGATTATCCTTGATTTGGAATGTACGGACGGGACTTGGGGATTCACGGTCAAAGATACTGGAATCGGAATTCCGCCTCATGCGCGTGAATTTATTTTTGAGGAATTTCGCCAGGTAGATCAGACCTCAAAACGGAAATATGGCGGTACGGGGTTGGGATTGGCGATTGTTCAGAAATATACACGCGCTATGGGAGGAACCGTTACAGTACAAAGTGAACTGGGCAAGGGCAGTACATTTTCCGTTTCGCTTCCATTGAAAGTAACGGCTTGATTGGGTTTATAGGGAGAGATATACAATGCTTGATTTGCCCCGTGACTTACTACAGGGTTGGGATATCGTCGTAATCGACGATGAAGAAGATAGCCTGATGGTTGCTCAGATTATCCTGGATGAATATGGTGCAAATATTCATACTGCTTCTAATGGTCAGGAAGGATTGAGTGTCATACAGGCTGTCAAACCCAAATTAGTCATTTCTGATCTTTCAATGCCTGTATTAGATGGATGGGGTGTTATCAGCGGAATGCAACACGATCCGGTATTGAAAGATATTCCAGCGATTGCACTAACCGCCCACGCGATGGTTGGGGATCGGGAGCGAGCGGTTGCAGCAGGCTTTCATAACTACCTGACCAAGCCACTCACTGTCGAAACTTTCATTCAGGACCTGGTGAACTTGCTTATGGATATTCCTGCTCTTGCTAGCGAATTAAATATCTAAAAGGAGAAAACTGATGCCTGTACCACGATGGAATATTCTGGTTGTCGAAGATGATGCCGATGGGCAAGTGATGATGTCAGCCCTTTTGGAGCATCTTAATCTTACAATTGATATTGCCGGAAATGCCAGGGAAGCCGAACAATTCCTGTTCCAATCCGGAAAAAAGTACGACGCAGCAATTATTGACCTGGCGTTACCCGATAAAGATGGTTGGCAGATTCTTGCCGAGATACTGGAAAATCCGGGTACAGCCGAGCTTCCGTGCATAGCGGCAACTGCCTTTCATACTTCCAAACTCCGCGAGAATGCCATATTAGCTGGATTTAAGGCATACTTTCCAAAGCCAATTGATGGCACGCAGTTTTTGCGTGAACTAGAAAACATCTTACGGTAACAAGCATATATTCGCAAGATGTTATCTATTCACAACCGTTTTCATTCCCTGGATCTATCTTGACAAGATGCTGTTTCAGTTGATCGGGAAGGAGGGTAAAGTATTTGCCAAAATTGCTGGTAAGAGGCCTTCAGTCGAATAATTTTGTTTTGCATCAACACTGTACCCACGTCGTTAGATATAGAAAGCCAAGATGTATCGTATATTTTGGCAGGTTCCACAACAGATTTTGTGTTTGAGTCTGGAAGGCGAATTAAGCCTCGAAGACTTCAACCACATCAATTTGAATATCATTAAACATCTGGATGACAAGTCTTTCGAGCAGGCGGTCGTTTTAGTAGTTGATGTCTCACAACCCTGTTCTCTTCCACGAGACTATGCTCGATTGAAAGCGTCCCAAACCTATGCAACACGACGCGATTTGAATTTTATATTAGTCGTGAGTACGGACAAATTCATACGCCTCGTAACGTTGTTAACTTTCAATTTGTGCCGACCAATGCTGAAATTCTTTGCCAACCAGCATGAGGCAGTTGGATTTGTTCAACAACAAAAATCTTTTAGGTAAATTTGGCCTATGGGGAAGGGATCCCGGGAAACATTATGCCTGTGGTGGCTCCCTTAAAAAGAAGAGTAGGAAGGTCCAGGTTCCAATGTGACTTTGAGACTCAGCCGCTCCAAGCGTTGGACAGTTGGTGTTAGAGGATATCAGCGTTACGTAGGTAGGTCAAAATAGGCGGCACCGCGTTTGACATAGTGGGTTCTATTATGAATCATATAGTAAGCAATCACGAGAATGAAATGGACGACGGCGACCGGTACTCTGGTGGTTCCGAAGCCATACGGAACCAGAGCGGCTTATGAAACTTTCCTTATTTTGTTGGCGTTATAACCTTTGCTTGAATCAACAACGTCATCGCTAATCAGATTAGCGATGACGGCGATGGATAATTTGACCAATCCGCTGAGAGCTGATACCAAATGCCTTTGCAAGTTCTGAAATAAGATTCGCCAGCAGCATGACGTTTACGGATCAGTTGATTACGTTCGGCAGTGGTAACCGCCTTGAGGGGTTGGGAATTATCGTGGTAGAGATACCACAACAGGGTTTTCTGAGCCTGTTGTGATTTGGCAAGGGTGGAACCCGATTACGCCTCTGAGACCCGATAGGGGTACCTCGGCGGACCGAAAGCATTATCAGCAAATGCTCACCGACGCGCGGGCAGGTCGCTTCTCGCATGTCTTCGCGGCAGTCCCGGACCGCTTCGGAC
>CAYSOC010000199.1:0-10811 GCA_964432445.1 uncultured Anaerolineaceae bacterium | reverse complement strand
ATTAGTTCTAAATGAGTTACAAAAAATCCGTAAAATCCTGTGTTTTTTACAAATGATCATTGAATGTGGAAGTCTCTAATTTCAAGGAGGTACGAATTCTCTAATACCTACGGTGGATACAGATACCAGTGGGGCTACGAGTATGAAAAAGCATGACTAGATAATGGAATCACTCCAAGTGGTGAGACACCCCACAATAGTTTTATAAAATGAAATCCCACTATTCCGAGATTGGATTGAGAGTGATGAAGCATAGCGGCACATTGCTCCCTCTACGTTGACCCACTGTTTTCATCGGTGAATACCTTTCCGAATGAGTCCGTTTAGTTGCCTAATTTGTTGATCAACGCCCAAGCTGCGCCAACGGATATGCCAAGTTTGTAGGCAATTTCAGGATAACTAAGTCCTTGTTCGCGGAGGAATTTGGCTTTCACTCGCAGGTTTTGCTTTTCGGGAGATTCCGGTGGTTTGGGGCGAGGTAGACGGGGCAAGATATAGGGATTTACAGTGAATTGAGCGTGGAAATATCTAGGATACAGAGCATTCCCCGATCGGAACAACCCAACGGGATCGGAAACGAACCAGTGTATCATTGCGCCCGATAATAATCAGGGATTTTGTCCATATACTAGCAATTAAATTGTTGCGTTGGATAACTCAACAGGATCGGAAACGAACCATTTTTGCATTACTGACGTGGCTTTCGCGGAAGGTAGCGATACGGGTTACTTACGGCATATGAATACTCAATGGTGGTTGAACAGGCGTTGTCGTTACTGGAAACACCTTGGCAAACATTAGAAGGCAATCATACAATCAAGGATGAGCGATTGCTGATGATGGTCGAACAGGAGATATATCATCGCAGCTAACTAGCGATGACCCTCTCGCTAATGGATGTCCAACCGCCGCATATTTACGGTTTGGGACTAGAGGACGTGATCGCCCGCGCGACAGGCTAGCTTTTTGGTAATATGACATACACGAGAATACGCGATGGAAGCACTCAGTGCTGATTCCTGACACAACCATCATTTACCATATAGACCCGCTGCCCAAAAAGACAGGTTAATTTTTCGATAAAACTGCCGCATTTGCTAGTTATTGTATGTCATCAAATCTTTTGGGACACCTAAAAAACGAAAGAATTGGGATGGTTGCCATGTTTTGCAGGGTCTCATTTTTGCTGACGACATACGCGTTGTGCTATGGTCTTGCCCCGTTCGCGCCCAGTTGACCAGCGTCGGGCATCACGGCGTTCGGCGTGGGATTGTTCCCGGCGGGCTGTGCGTCGGCTGCATTCTGTGGCGCGTTGACAGGTGCGGGCGTTGGTCTCGGCGTTCCGATCTCCAGATGTGAAAAGAAGCGTTTCAATTCCGCAGTCGTAATTGGGCGCACAGGTTGATCGACGCCGTGCGAGTTATACAAGCGAATCCGATCATCGGCAGTCACTTCCAGAACGCTATAGCCATGATCCGCAAAAATGCGTAAACGCTGACTTTGCCAATCACCACCATCTCTGGCTTCGGGCGTGTCGGCAACAATTGGCGTCTGGCTGGCAAGCAGATTGCGTAGTGTCGTCAACAACGTGGCGTCTGGTTGTGCCATCAGGTTCGCCGTGTTGCCACTGCCGGGAACATGATTGGTGTTGGTGTAGCGTCCTGTGAGTGCTTCGAGCGCGATAGCCGCAGGCGAACCATTCATATTGTCGTATCCACGCGCGAGTTCGGCATAGGCCTGTTCGAGCAGCGGCCCCCAGAGGACTTGCCCGCTTGCATAGAGCGGTTCGAGCGTCCGACGATTGACAGGCTGCACGGGATGAACTGTATAGGTCTGTCGAATCAAAGGCCACCACTCGATAGGGTGATCGCCCAGCGAAGGCACACGCCTGTATAGACGTACCTGATACGAAGTGGCGTTCAGGTTTGTCGGATTCGAGAAGATTTCGCGTATTTCTGCTGGATTCGCGTTAACGACGGACGCCGCTGCCGCCAACAGGTAGCAGTCGCCAATCGTTCCCTGATTGATGTCGGTGACACGCGGCCCGGCGGTAGCATCCCAGAGCGGGCTGGCGTTTTGCATATACATCGCGTTTTGATCCGGCGTGCCGACCTGTGGCACGCGCCGACGCTCGGCGTCGGCGATCTGTGGCGCGTGATGAAAAGCGTCCGCGGCGACCCGCGCCATTGCACCTTGACTGCCGGAGTGCAGCCGGATACGCAGCGTTGCGCCTTCGTTAGCCAATACCTCGACATATGTCCCCTGTGAGATGGCTTCCGTCGAAACGACCTCATAGGTAACGTTGGGCGGCTCTCCCATCGTCATCAGCATTTGCACGTTGATCGTCGGGTGCGTTTCGTCGATGTACAGATAGCCGTTATCGAGGACAGGCTCACCGGGGCGCGGCATGGGTAGAATATTTTCACGCGCCGTGTCCGCTCCATCCACCGGGCGATCCCGCTCTGCGCCCATGCGCTGGCGGGTTTGCCGAAAACCCCTGTTATCAATATCGGCTTCCATCCCACCATAGCCGGAATAAATGCGGACGTGCATCATATTCGAGGACATCCCGTAAACTTCGACATATGTTTCGGCGGGCAAGACCTGCCAACCGCTCGGCGTCCGAATCCGAGTGTCCTGATCCAAAACACCGTTGTCGATCACGCCCGGCACGGCGACCAGATGCTGCTTAGGGTGCGGGATGCGCTGGACGCTGCCCATACTGGCGATCAATTGAAGGGTGCGCTGGTTGCCGAACTGCGCAGCATAGCGCTGGATGTATTTTCGTCGCTGACCGTCGTCTGGCGGGAGCGGCGCACTAGGCGCTGCAAATAGCTCCGGCAATTGATAATCCTGCGCACTTTCGATTTCCGATTGTTCCGGGGCGGCGTTATTTTCTTTTGCAGCGGTTTCGGATTGCGGGATGGATACACGTACTTTTCCTGCCATATGAACCTCGCACAATAGATCGCTTTAAACGACTTCCTGGGTAAACCTCTTATGGAAACTACGCAATCGGCACCTTCGATAAGGATGATGGATTCAGCGGAGAGATCTGCATTTTATCCGTACCCAACTTTTCACCGAAGCTAGTTTCGATACAATAGCGATACAAATAACGATGACTAGTACAGTAGGTCAGAGGAATTGAGCAGATGTTGCATTACACATTCGGACAGTGGCCGTGTCATGATCGGCGCGAATTTGACCATGCTGATCATGACATCTCGCGCTGACTACGCGGCAACTATACCATTCAACGATTAATCTCTAATGATGTTTGCGATGCAGAATCTGCCCGATCCGTGCCATGCTGATGCCAAATGTTTTGGCGAGCTTGGCGTGTGTTTCACCAGCAGTGTAGCGTTGGCGGATCAGCCCATTTCGTTCAACGGTTGAGAGTCGTTTGGAGGTTTCAGGTTCCTCTACGAGGAACCACAAGAGAGCGACTTGAGCTAGACGACCGCGTTCCAGTAGAGAACCCGATTACGCCTCTGAGACCCGATCAGAACAACCCAACGGGATCGGAAACGAACCATGTTTTATATAGCAGTCCCCCAAATTTGGTGTACAAGTGGTTAATTCTGTGGTTAATACCTCCAAGCAATAAACTGAGCGACTGACCAAAATCCAGCAGAATTTATGACCGATCAGCGCGCATGGATGAAGAGCTGTTACCGACACGCGGGAATGTTCCCACTTCTTTTTATTCAAGCGATGCAGATCGCTTTAGTTTAATCGGCGTTTCCATCCATATTCGCATCGTTACCAATAATTCCGGGCCGACTATTGTGAAGTATGTTACCCAATGGTGGTTTGGACGATGAAGCCCATTTGCCAGCAACAGGTTTTCCATTTGCCTGCCCGAAGGCGAACACATTATCTGTACCTGTAGTTGCGATTGTTGAACGCAAATGAAACACGCCCGCTGTTGCGAAAAAGCCAACAGTAGTGCTGTGATCCCCTTCCCAATCACCGACGATAGGAGTATTGCTGTCGATTGTCCATACGAACTCAACATTGGCGTTGACAAATCCCGAAGGGATATTGTTGTAGCTTAGATACCAAGTGGCGTTTGAGGCACGGTAGACACCAACGCTATCGAGGTTATTGCTATTCCAATCGCCAGCCACAATCTGATCCCCCGGATCGCCATAGATTCCAGAGAAATCACTTACACCTGTGGTCAACGTTTTACGCTGGTATAAAATACCGTTTGAGCTACGAAAGACGCCAACACCATCAGACAACATATCGCTTGTCCAATGCCCTACAAATGGTGTATCGCCTGGATTGCCAAATGTGAACCGATAATTTTCCGTCACCAATCCGCTGTTGCCGTCGCTCAGAATGAATTGACCAACGTTGGAACGATATACCCCCAGACTATCGATCCCATCTCCATTCCAGTCGCCAACAACGGGTAGATCCGATGTTTCGCCGCCAAATACCGCCCAAATATCAGCGACACCTGTTGTGTTTGTGTTACGCAGATACCACACACTGTTTGAATATACGCCCACCGTATCCGGGCTTGTTGGGGGTGGTAGGGGTGGCATCACTTCCCCATATACATAAACTGCTCCTGTGGCGGGCAACACAAAATTGTCGGTGTTCAGTGATCCAACCAAGGCAGTACGCCCATCTGGGCTTAATATTCCTGATATGCCAAAGTAGTCGTAATTCTGTTTGTCTTTCGCAAGCAGTTTGGACCGTTGCGTCCAGACACCGCCCATGTTTGTAAAAATATAGGCTGCCCCATTGTTTGCTGTCCCACTGTCATCTTCATAGGACGCCATAATCAGAGCGGTATTTCCGCTGCTATCGAGAGCGACATTAGCGCCAAACTCGTCATCTGGTGCTCTATCATTGGCGGTGAGTTTGGCTTGTTTGGTCCATATGGAGCCGGAACGGATAAATATATAGGCAACCCCAACATATCCCTCGGCTTCTTGTGCGGCATAATCGCCAATCAAAGCGATAGTCGCATCGTCATTCAACGCTATAGAGCCACCAAAGTAATGACCATACGAATTGTTGCTGATTGCGAGTTTGGTTTGCTGTGTCCACGCCACACCGGAACGGGTGAATACGTAGACGACTCCCTTGTCGACCTTTCCACTGCTATCGGTTTGTCCTGGCGCACTAATCAACGCGAGACTGGCATCGCTACTGAGCGAAACCTCGGCACCATAGATATCATAGGCGTCTAAATCGCTGGGATAAACTGTCGGCCCTGGCGACCAGCTATTGCCAGATCGAGTAAAAACCCATGCTCCCCCGACATCTTGGCTGCCAGCCCGTGCTCTTCCGGGGCTTCCGATCAGTGCTGTGTTTCCATCTGCACTCAGCGAAACTGAGTTGCCAAAATGTTCACCATAAATTTTACCGTCAGAGGTGAGTTTGGCTTGTTGCGTCCACACATTCCCGGAACGCACGAATACATATGCAGCGCCGGAATTAGCCGAAAAATCATCGTCTTCTTGATAAGGTGTGCCAACCAGAAGCGTATTACCATCTGCACTTAATGCAACGGACCCACCCATCTGATCCTGATTGGCTTTATCGTTGGCGAGGAGTTTGGCTGTTTCCGTCCAATCATCGCCATGATGCGCGAAGATATATACGGCTCCGTTAGTCATTGTACCTTGATCACTTGACCCTGGCGCTCCAATTGCAACGGTCTGATTGTCTGCGCTGATGGCGAGAGATCTGCCAAAACCCTCCACAATATCACTGCCTACGAGCTTTCGTTGCTGGTAGATTGGAAATGTCGACGGAACGTAATTCGGGGCGGCTACCTTTGGTGGTTGTGAGGAGACTTTTGAAGAGGGCGACTGTGCCTGAACACTCAAGGGTAGCCAAATCAGGATAGAGACGATAAAGACCCCAATAACACGGAAAACGTTGCGTACAGACATGGCGTTACCCTTTCAAAATCGACCAGTATTACCAAGATGGTTGACGTTCATGGATATTCCGTCAGAAGGTAGTGGTGAGGCTACAGTATTGGCACAGGTGCATCGCCGCCTACGCAGCTTGGCGGGATAAATCCAACAACATTGGCATCCACCTGAACCGCCACATAGAGTGTTCCATGATAGTCCCTAACGTGATCGGTGTCTACGTAGCGCACATTACCGGGGATAAGGTGATAGGCTGGGACTCCTATTCCGCCAGGCATATTAAGGGGTACAACGGCACACGTCATAAACTTTGGCTTTAGAGGCTGTATGGGTATTGTTTTAGCCGTGTTCCCGGCGCCGCAGAGCAACGGCGATGAGTCAATTGATGCCCTAAAATACATCAGATATACGTTGCTGTCTCTGACAGATACATCTACATAATCTCTTGAATACACCGGTCCGGCGGTCAGCAAGTTGAAGTACGCATCAAAGGTGTAGAACGTCCCTGAGCCTCTTGTCATGCGGAGCGTTGCTGTCAGGTGTGTGCCCGTGTTCCGATCTGTCATGTCTAGGATGCCATAAGGCCCTATCGTCGAATCGAAATATGGACTGTCACTGTATCCTTTGAAATGAAAGATGGGACAATTGATAGTAACCATCGAATTGCCATAGGCCTTGACCTGCCGCGTGCTCGTCGCAAGTATGACGAGCAACAGGGCAACAAGTAGCATATTCAACCGTTTCATTTTCCTACTCCTTCGTAGTAACCTTATCATCCCAGACAGCGGCGCGGGAAATAGCCAAACGTTATAGCGTCTGCTTGTATCTTGTCATATTGCTGACCATCTGATCCTATTGCGCCAACAAGTAAGACATAACGCTGCTTGCCAACTTCAGGCGTGCGGTCGACAGTGAGGCCCCCAGGCGGAGGGGGAAGAACTGGCCCCCGGGGCTGCTCAAGACATTGGATGAACACATGATCGTCATCGGTCTATAGCCGCTAGGGGGAGTGCTGTTACTTGTGATGGTTGAGCCAGCGCAAGTACCCTCAATTTTCCCAACATAGCCTGTGTGATCGAGCATTTGGAAGGAAAACCGATCTCCAGCGGATAGGAATTTTGTGGCATCCCATCTGAGTTCGTAATGGTAACGTATATACGTAGATCCAACGGCTGTTACGACGGGTTCGCTACTGATTGGGGCGATAACATAGAGAGGATTCCTATCAGTAGTATAATTTTTGAGATTTCCAATAATATAATTTCGACCAACCGCAGCATAGGTAAGAGGGTTATCACTTGTCGCTGAAACCGTGATAACCGGGCAATTTACGGTAATGATCGAATTGCCATAGGCCTTGGCTTGCCGCACACTGGTGCCCAGACAGACTGTGAGCAGCAGTATTATCAATACGCGATACTTATTCATCGTCATCTCTCCATGATTTGGAAGTTGTATGTCGTCAGTATCTTTGAGATGCCATAAAAAGCGAAGGAAATGTGATAACTACCACAGTCCTCGCCTTCCAAATATGTCTCATTTTTGCTGACAGCACGCACCGATAGTTTGCACACCAGCTTTCGTTGAATACAATTGACTATAGTAATTTGCCGTTAGGACATCGTTAGTGGGAATGCGGTATTTTGCTGAAAGTGTCTACCTTCGGAGGATTAGTATTAGAACAAGACGGTTCTCGACTTACGGGCTTCATGTCCCGGAAAGCGGAAGCACTGTTTGTTTATCTGGTTTGCCATCCCCAGCCCCATCCGCGTGAACCGCTTGCGACACTCTTTTGGAGTGAGATTCCTAATGAACAAGCGCTGGCTAATCTCAGATTGGTGCTCTTCAGCTTGAAAAAGCAATTAGGTGTGTATTTAGATATTTCCAGACAATTTATCGCATTCAATCCTGCTAGCCCATTCTGGTTCGACGTACATGAATTTAAGGAGGTGGTGGCGGCGATCACCAGATACGAAAAGCAACCTCGCCTGCCTTACACTTTTTCCAAACAGCTAGAACAAGCATTATCACTTTATCGAGGGAGTTTTCTGGCTGGAATAAATCTTCAAAATGCCGATGGCTTTGAAGATTGGTTGAGTTTGGAGAGAGAACGTTTTCAGCTTGCAGCAATTGCAGGCCTACGTTCCTTCCTGAACGATCTCGTCAACCGAGGGCAGTACACAAAAGGAATAGATGTTGCGTTGCGACTTATCGGCCTTGATCCCTATGATGACGCCGCGCGGGCCACATTGATGACACTGTTAGCGTATGATGGACGGACAAGCACTGCGCTCACACAATTTGAAAATTATCGGCGATTCTTGGAACACGAATTGAATATCCAGCCCGATTCTTCGTTACAGCAACTCTGCACAGAGATTCAGAATGGCAGTGTTAAACCTCCGACGTCAATTCGGTTCTTGCAACTTCCGGTATCATCGACAACGTTTGTCAATCGCCCAAACGAAATGGTGCAAATTGCCGAGCGTCTGGATCGTCCTGATTGTCGCCTATTGACACTTACCGGGGTTGGCGGGGTTGGCAAAACCAGACTAGCGCTGCAAATGGCTGATGAATATGCGACGAGTTTTGCAAATGGCGTATGTTTTATTTCCTTTGTACCTGTTACTCGCAAAGACTTCATCGTACCCGCGATTGCCAAGGCTTTAAATCTCGACGCACAAAGTGATATTTTTAAGTTTTTGGGTGATAAAGAAATTCTTTTCATTTTCGATAATTTCGAGCATTTATTAGACAACGCAGATATTGTTGCGGAGTTATTGCAGTCAGCACCACAAATCAAATTTCTGATAACCTCGCGTGAACCGCTTAACATTCTTGAAGAATGGGTGATTCAGATTGGCGAAATGAGCTATCCCACTGAGTTTAATGGCGATACTGTTCTTGAACGATACAACGCTATCCAGTTGTTCTCCCAAACCGCCAGCCGTGTCCGAGCCGATTTTGATCTTCAGTCAGAGCGGCAAACTATCATACGGATTTGTAAAGCCGTTCAGGGACTTCCCCTTGCTATTGAAATTGCTGCGGCCTGGACACGCATACTTTCCTACGAGCAAATCGCATCAAAAATTGAGCAAGATATCGGGTTTCTTAACACGCCGATGCGCAATATACCGACACGGCATCAGAGCATTTACTCATTATTCGATCATAGCTGGAATATGCTTTCAGAACACGAACAATCAATAATGATGCGGTTGGCGGTGTTCCAAGATACTTTCAATCTGGAAGCCGCTAGTCTGATCGCTGGTGTTTCCAAAGATGTGCTGTCTCTCTTGATTGACAAGGCGCTCGTGCGACCTCATAAAGATCGGTACGATATGCACGAATTAATTAAACGCTACGCCCATAAACATTTAGAAGCAGCACATCTTGATACCGATGCCTACATTTCCTTAGTGGACTACTATCTTGAGAAAGTACCGTCCTGGCATGAGCAGGGGCTTGCGGGGGCTATCACAGCAGAATTGTTAGACCCGGAGATTGGTAATTTGCGCGGTATATTAGGGTGGCTTGTGAATACTCGTGATCTGGAAAAGCTACTGCGTGTTTGTGATGTGTTGGATTTCTTCTGGGGCGAACGCGGCTTCAGAAACGAAGGACGGTATTGGCTTGCGCAAGCGCTCGACCTGTGCGACGAAAATACACCAAAACACTTGCAGGCATTAGCATTGGCAAATGCTGGATCACATGCTTGGGGGTTGAGCGATCTTGAAGAGGCTCAGGTTTTGTTGGAGCGAGCACTAACCCTGTACAGAGAACTGGATAATAAAGCGGGTCAGTTAAGACCACTGATGTATTTGGGGCATACTGCCATGCACAAAGGGGATTATGCTCAGGCGAGTATGTGTTATCACGATCTGCAGACTCTGGCGCGCGGCGAAAACAACACGATCTCGTTGGTCAATGCTCTGATCAGTTTAGGCGCAGCCAAAGTTGCAATGTGTGATTATGAAGTAGCGACACGTTGTTTTGAAGAAGCCTATGAAATTTCATTACAAACCGGGGAAAAGTCACATCTTGGGTTTGTTGCTGAGTATCGCGGCATCATTGCATTCCGCCAAAAAGAGTACCCACTTGCCAGAAGTTTCTTTGAACAACGGCTTGAGTTTGCTCGTCAGATAGGCAGCAAACCCGGCATCCTCAGCGCTCTCATCAGTCTAGGTGAAATTAATATATATTTGGGCAATTATCGGGAAGCGCGGATACATTTTCGAGATGCCTATGCCCACGAAGCAATAACGGACTATCAATGGGACTATATCGCACTTTTGGAGAGCCTGGCTCACCTCGGACAACGGGAAACTAATTTCAGTCTCGCAGTGTCTTTATTTGCGGCTGCGGACAAGATTCGTGATGGTTTAAAACTTCCTCGTGAACCAGTTAACCAGGAAATGTATCTGGAACATCTGAATGCGTTGCGAAATGACACCAGCCTTGCTGTTTTTGATAGTTCCTGGCAACGTGGACAGTGCTTGTCACTAGGTGAGGCACTCAACCTTGCAATGCAACAACTAGGATAATTTGAAAAAGCGGATATCCAAAGAGAGATATCGTTATGCCAAAAATTCGTGTGCATACAACATGGGGATCGTTTAGAGCAAAAATTTTGCAAAATCTTGAATAAAATTTCCCAGGTAATACATAGCCTCTGATTATTCTCTGAATCGATTTAGAGTGGTTTATTGATCAACGCCCAAGCGGCACCAAGTGAGATACGAAGTTTCTGAGCAATCTCAGGATAGCTAAGACCCTGTTCACGAAGAAATTTGGCTTTCACCCGCAAGTTTTGCTTTTCGGGAGATTCTGGCGGTTTGGGACGAGGTAACCGGGGCAGAATATAGGGATTTACGGCGAACTGAGCGTGGAAATATCCAGGATACA
>CAYSOC010000198.1:0-10845 GCA_964432445.1 uncultured Anaerolineaceae bacterium | reverse complement strand
CAGATGTGCCTCCGGGAACCCTTCCGGCAGGTTTGGCGTTTCTTCATCCCGATAGCTCCCGACGATCAGAATGGGCAATCCTGATAGCACCTTCGTCAGACGGGTGAGCAATTCCAGACTTTCGCGCCCTGCCCAATGCAAATCTTCGAGAATCAGCAGAATAGGACGTATTTGCGCCTGCAAAATCGCTTCGATGGTCATGATCAGGCGTTCCTGCGCAAAAAGCGGGTTTACCTCTGGCGCATCCGGTACATCTTTCCCGATCAAATCGCCAATATCCGGTACGAGTGCTTTTAAAACGCCAGCCTGATTATCGACGAAATTGGCAGTCAGGCTCAGGGTACGCATCGGCGAACGCCACATATGATAAGGATACGCGCCTTCCGAGATGTTCTGCCCGCGCAAAACGAGGATGCCCTGCACCATCGCCTGAATACGGACTTCTTCAATCAGGCGCGTTTTGCCAGAACCGGACTCGCCACTAATGAGCCACAGCCCGCCCATGCCGTCTATCGTTTTGTACAAGGCGCTTGTCAGTTTGGATAGTTCGGCTTCGCGCCCGACAAACCGCGCTGTTTGCAGGAAACTCTCCCGAATCGCGCTGCTCTCACGGGGAAGAGGCTGGTTCATCGCCTCGCAAAACGCCGCAATTGCGCGTTGTGCGCTGCCATCATACCGATCTGCTGGCTCTTTACTGATCAACCGCTGAATGACCATTCGTACATTGAGATTGTTGATTCCATCCATCGAAGGCATGGATTGAATCGTTTCCTGAATCAGTGTTTGGGTGTCGTCCGATTCGATGATTGGGCGTCCGGTGAACATCTCATAGGCAATCACGCCTACCGCAAACAGATCGCTGGCTTCACTGGCAGAAGCGCCAAGTAACGTTTCCGGTGCGATATAACCAAGCGTCCCGGCGATGGTGTTCATTTCGGCTTGTTCGCGCGTCACGGAAAGGCCAAAATCCAGCACCTTCACTTGCCCATTCACGACGAGGATGTTGGCGGGTTTCAGGTCACGGTGGATAATGCCGCGCCGATGTAGATAGGCGAGGGCTTGCAACGTTTGAATGATCAGGTTGACTTTATCCTGATCAGACTTCCACCCGGCGCGGAAGACGCTCACCGGGTTTTGCAGCAAATCCATCGTGAAATAAGGTAGGCGTCCGTCAAAACCATAGTCCAGAACGCTGTTTACATTCGGATGGCGCAGGGAGGCCATAATGCGAAACTCCTGCGCCAGTGAAAGGAACAAATCGTTGCTGCCGCGTGAATTGAATTGCAGGCTTTCCGGGGAGATCAGTACACGCTTGAGCGCCACATTTTGCCCGGTCAGCGGGTCGAGCGCAACGTGTACCGAACCCATCCCGCCTTCGCCCAACAGCCTGATGAGCCGATAGCGACCACCGATTATTTCATTGTCTGGCTCGTTGTTGTTCGCCTGCATTGTGCGCCCCTGATGAGAAATAATTCATTTATGGAAAGTTCCGGTTATGCTATCCATTTCTCAACGTTCATTCAAGAGTTTGGGCGCAATCTCAATTATTCCTGAATCGCGTGGTTAGCACCGGATCGATAAATTAATCCATTGGCATCAAATTCAAAGGTTTCAGCGCAGATTAGACCGCGTTCGTTGCGATAGTGCAGGACAACACTATTGATCCCTGCGAACGTTGTGATCAGGTCAAATTTGAGATTGGGCAGAAGCGCCAGCCCCTTTGTCCAATAGGCTCCGACTGCACTTTTCCCTTTCAGGTAGCCAGAGGGTTCGCCAGCAATTTGGGGGATTTTCGGACTCGTAAACTCGAAATCATCGGTATAGAGGGCAAGAATACGATCCAGATCGTGGCTGTTCCAGACTTCGATCCAGTTCCGGGCGAACTGTTCTGCAAAGGCTTTATCGAGCATAAAAATCTCCTTTTGTTGTACAAAAAGAGAAACCCTCTCCCCGAAAGCCAGTTGTGTTTTTCATCCGGTTTGATGAGACAGCACAAACAAAAATCCCGGCACGCAATCGCCGGGATTCTGATTCAGAGGTTACTTCGCGGCGGTAGCGGCAGTAGTCGCCACCGTAGTGGCAGCCGAAGTCGCAGCACTGGTAGCAACGGGGGTTGACGTAATGCGTCCATCAACGCCGGGTTGCAAGCCGAGGTTGACTGTCGGGATTGCCGTTGGGCCACCGGGCGTAGCGGTTGGTGGTGTTGGCGGCTTGCTGAAAATTTCCAGAACAGTATCGCGTGCTTTTGTGAAGGCAGCCTTATCCAGACCAGCCGAAGTCTGGCCGTTGAGGATTGCCAATCCATCTTCACTGAGCAGATACCAGACATACGCTTTGATTTCTGCGCGCTGGAAAGCATTCTGGTTCAATTGCAGCAGATAGCGGCGCGCAATCGGATACGTCCCGTCGGTCAGTGTCATATCGGTTGGCGCGACACAACCCTTGCCCGCATCGATCTTGACAACTTTCGGCGCGTTGATGTTTGTTGGGAGCTTTTTGTATTCGCTGTAGCTCATCCATGTCACGCCGCCCTCAACGTTGCCGATACCCGCAGCACGATAGGCCGTATCCGAATTTTCGGTGGTGTCGCGGCGTGGAAGCGGCGCAACGCCCTTGATCGACCTGGTGATCAGGAGATCGGTTGAACTGCTGCCATCGGTTGGTGAAAGGATCAGCAGATCGGTGGCGGGGAACTTCGCATCTACATCCGACCACTTCTTGACCTTATCTGTCGCATCTGCGCCAAGCAGTTTGGCGATCTGGTCGAGCGTGAGGCATTCCGCAAAGGTCGATTTGGGGTTGACCAACAAGACAGTTCCTTCGGCAGCCAATGGCAGCGTCAGAACGCTGATATTGTTGTTCTTGCAGATAGTGACTTCACCTTCGTTCAGCGGGCGGCTGACGGCGGCAACATCCAGTGCATTGGTACACATTTTCTTGTAAGCCGCATCGTCGCCCTGGAATGCCGGGGTCAAGACCTGAATCCGGCTATAACGTGGGGTGAATCCGTCGTTGACAGCCTTGAGGATTGCTTGTGCGCCGGGTGAACCACCGAGCAAGACCTGCCCCTGCTGATCTGCCGGAACGTTTACAACCTGAATCCGGCTGAAAGTACGCCCGACCTGCTTGTTGGTCAGATAGTTCTGGTTGCGTGTAAAGATGGTGTCATTCGCGGCAACAAAACCCTTTGCTGCGACAGCGCCCTTGCCATCACCAACCAGATAATTCATGAAATCCAGAACGGGCTTCTTATCCAGACTCTTCCGTGCTGCATAAACGTACAGCGATTGCGCGACAGGATAACGCGCCAGTTCAAAGTTCAGCGTATTGGCAGTGGTGCAAGTGGTCTGGTTCTTGATGTCCAGCGCCTTGATCGCCTTGCTTTGTCCAACACCTTCGTCATATTCACGCGAAGAAACGAGCGCGACTGCATCCGTTTCAAATGCCAGTTTGTCCAGTGCGGCGGCGGCAGTTTCGACGTATTGAATATCGCCGCGAAGTTGGCTGCCGGGGATCAATGGGACGAGCAAATTCAGCGCACGGGCGTTGGTTGCGGCATAAATCTTGCCGATTTTGCCGTCGCCGATGGTGTTGTTAATCTGTTGCCAGTTAGTGAAGGCATTTGAGCCGGGACCAAGCAATTTACCGACTTCATCCGTCGCCAGACAGGTTGGCTTGGCATCACGCTGGACAACCACTACAGCAGCGTCGTAGCCGAGCAGTGTCTCCACAAATTCGATGCCCTTGGCGGTGCAGGTAGCGGCTTGCTGATCGGTAATGCCTTTGGTCGCCATGTTGATGTCAAGATTGCCAGAGCAAAACTTGTCGAAACCACCATCGGTTCCAGAAACCTGAATATCGACCCGTACACCTGTATTTTTAGCGATAAATTCATCGGCGGCCTGACGCAACACGGGCTGCATGATAGCTGAACCGTCGATGGTCACATCGGCAGACGGGGCAGTCGTTGCTGCTGTCGTCGGCGCAACGGTAGGAGCAGCAACTGTTGCGGCTATTGTCGCAGCGGTGGTCGGTGCAACAGTGGCGGCAACTGTCGGCGCAGTGGTGGTTGCCGTCGTCGCGGCAACGGTAGGGGGAACGGCTGTTGTTGGTGCAACAGTCGGTGCAATCGTAGTGGCAGGTGGCGGCGTGCCTTCCTGCGCCATTGCGTGAGGGACAAACATCAGCGCGAACAGTATCACCGTCGCGCCGACGAGTCGCCGTGTAATGATCATGGAAATCTCCGTACTATTGGCGTGTCAAAAATCCCAACTATTATACACACGCAGGAGATTTATTGTAGATCACGCCTGACGGAACAGGATGGTTGTTTCTCCGACGACGACAATATCGCCATCTTTGAGAGGACGCGGGATGCCCGATACGGGTTCACGGTTATGGAGCGTCCCATTAGCGCTCCCCAAATCCATGATCATCCAGCCTTCGTCGCTCCGCTGGAAGCGGCAGTGTGGGCGCGAAACAGCCCGATCATTCAGGATAATATCCCATGTCGCTTCAGTGGTAGTGCGTCCGAGCGTGGTTATATCCTTTGTGAGGACATATTCGCTACCTTCTCCCGGCCCTGCCGTGATGCGCAGACGTGGTGGCTCCTTATACTGTGAAGGAACAATCATGCGTCCGGTGGTCTTGGCAAGCGCGGCTTCTTCGGGGGTGGCAGTGGCAGAAAAGTTCAGAATAGGGACAAAAAGCCGGATAATATCACCATGCGCCAGTGGAAACGCCTCGGAAAGTTTTTTATCATTGACATAGGTTCCATTGGCGCTGCCGAGGTCGCTGATCACAAATATTCCGTCGCGGAAAGAAATAACGGCGTGCTGGCGGCTAACATGCCGTTCGGGGATGCAAATATCATTATCCGGGGAGCGCCCAATACTGGCAGTTGCACCTTCAACGAGTATATATTCCCGTTTTTCGTTTGTCGTCGGGTCAACCCATGTCACTTTAGCGAGGCTGTCCGAAGAACCAGGGAAATTTGTCGGCGGTATCGTTACTAATGAGTCCATTGTCTTAAATCCGCTACAATCTGCCTGTGTGGGTGTTGTCTATAGTGTAACACCCTTTGGCAGAAGCCAACATAACCAAATTTGAATCTTGAGGATGATATGCACGGTCTCACTGTGGTTATTTATACAGACAAGTTGGAAGCGGTGCGGGATTTTTACCGAACGCATTTCCTACAATTCCCCAACGGTATCGACACTACCGACGGTTTCAACCTGCGACCAAACGTAGATGGCCAGGTTTGCTGGCTGGACGCCCTTACCAACGGGCAACCTGTTACAACAGGTGTTTCTATCCGTATCAAAATTCCCTTTACGGAGATTCAGCGGGCGCAATATCTTTCACGCGGGATCAATTGCACCGAGTTGCAAGAGGAGGACTGGGGCAACGTTCATGGTAATACACGCTTCTTCACCCTGACCGATCCAGCCGGTGTGAAACTTGTGTTTTTTGAAGATCACTATGGCGAAAAGGGACAACTCATGACGACGGGAGATGGACGCGGTACAAAGGAAGTCCAGCAGAACGAATCCTGACAAATGCTAAAGAGGCGTGTTATCGAAAACCGATCCACGCCTCCCCGGTTTTGTTTAGCCTGAAATGGCTAGTCTGCTGCGCCGTTGCTATCAGGATTTGCGAAGGGGCGTCCGCCGCCAACAATCAATCCTGATAGTGAGGCGTTACTCCCCGCAACCCATTTGCCAGCAATTGGATAGCCGCCAGTTGTCCCGAAAGTGAATGTGTTATCCGTACCCGCTGTGGCATTCGCGCTGTGCAGGGTGAATGTTCCCGCATTGGTTAAGTAGCCAACTGTGCTGATGGAATCGCCGTTCCAGTCGCCAATCACAGGTCGCGCCGCGCCAATATCCCAGGTGAAATTGATGTCACTGAAGGTGATACCGCTTGGCTGGCTGTTATTGGTCATATACCAGGTCTGGTTGCTGGAGCGGTAGATACCGATGCTATCGAAGCCATTGCCATCAAAATCGCCGCCATAGCCCTGATCGCCGGGGTTGCCGAATACTGCGAAGTAATCGCTGAACCCGGTGGTAAGTTGTTTCTTCTGATACAGGATGCCGTTCGAGTTGCGATAGACGCCAAGACCGTCGTGTGTCATGTCGGCTGTCCACTTACCTGCGAACGGCGTATCGCCCGGATTCCCAAAAACGAGATTGTAGGCAACCGTTGGTGCTGTGTTGGAATCACTCAGGAAGTAGACGCCTGTGCTGCCGCGATAGATACCAATCGTATCCATGCCATCACCGTTCCAGTCACCAGCAACGGGCAGATCGGACGCATCGCCGCCGAAGGAGACTGTTATATCGGCTGTCCCCGTGCTATTGCTATTACGCAGGCTGAACACACCATTTTTGTAGACACCAATGGTATCGAAACGCGGTATTGGTGTGTTCGTTGCGGTATTTGTCGGCGTATTGGTTGCTGTTCGTGAAGGGGTGACGGTATTTGTCGGCGTCAACGTAGGCGTCCTGGATGGAGTATTGGTTGGCGTCAGAGTCGTAGTAGCCGTGTTGGACGCTGTAAACGTCGCCGTTGGAGTGTTTGTACTCGTTGATGTAGCGGTAGCTGTATTGGAAGGTGTAATGGTTGCCGTTGCAGTATTGGTTGGTGTCAGAGTCGCAGTAGCCGTGTTGGATGCTGTAAACGTCGCCGTCGGGGTGTTTGTGTTCGTCGGCGTATTGGTTGGCAGAGGTATAACGGTAATGAGGAACGTTTCAGCGGGAGAGGTGTCAATACCGCCGCTGGTAGTCCCGCCGTCATCCTGCAAAGTCAATGTTACTGTTGCCGTACCCGAAGCGCCTGTCTGGGGTGTGAATGTGAGTGTTCCGTTTGCCGAAACCGCAGGCTGGACGGCAAACAGAGCGTTGTTGTCATTGCTGGCGTTGAAATGCACTGTTTGCCCGGATTCGGTTGAGGCAGGTCCAGCCTTGATCGTCGTTGCCCAGTTCGCCTGCGTATATGTGCCAGAGTTCTCCTGTACGCTAATATCCGACCCTATGGTGAAGCTCGGTACGAGGTTGGGCGGGGTAGATTGACCCCAGGTATTATTTCCCCAGCAGAGGATACCGCCATCACTCAACATCGCACAGGTATTGTCATCACCTGCACTAACAGCCGTCACACCACTCAGACCACCTGGCACAACAGCCGCAGTGTTACCCGGCGAGCCTCCCCAGCAAACGACAGTGCTGTCGTATTTCAAAGCACAGCTGTGATTGCCACCCGCGCTAATACCGATTACGCTGCTCAAGCCAATGGGAATCGTGTTTTCCCCGTATATTTCGTTACCCCAGCAATAAGCGGTGTAATCGTTTTTCACAACGCAGTTATGATTGGCGCGCGAATCAACGGAGCGTATACCAGTCAGCCCGCTCGGTACGCTACCTTGCCCGAAGAGATTCCATCCCCAACATGCAAGCGTAGCATCATTTTTCAAAGCGCAGTTATGGTAAACCCCAGCCCTGATCGCTACGACGTTACTCAGGCCACCTGGTACGTTGAGCGCACCATAAGTGTTATCGCCCCAGCAGACAACCGTACCGTCATATTTCAAGGCACAGGTATGATAACCACCAGCCTCAACCGCAATTACGCCACTCAAGCCGCTTGGTACGGTAGCCTGCCCTTTGTCATTTTGCCCCCAGCAAACGGCAATGCCATTCGTCTTGACCGCGCAGCTTTGATAGCCTCCAGTGCTAACGCCAATAACGTTGTTCAGCCCATCGGGTGGGGTGGATTCGCCATAAAAATTTGTTCCCCAACAGGCAACAGTACCATCGGCTCTTACGGCGCAAGCGTGATAACTTCCCGCTGCAACCTGGATATAGTTTGACTGGAGTGTGAACGCCGCACGCGCCACAGATAACGGTTGAATGAGGCCGAGCAGTGCTATCATCAGCACGCCGGATAAAATGACGTATAGAACTTTACGCTGAAACATGATGATAGCCCCTACTTTGAATTTAACGTATTGGTGCGCCAAACGATCAGTGTCGTCTGGCGCAGTAGTAGGAGATTAGACCGATTTACTTTGTGGGTGGTTGCAGCGTGAAGCCAAGTTGCTGATAGAAGCCAGCGGTGTCGCTAGCAGAGACGTGTTCAATGACCTTACCATCCTTGAAGGTGAAGATGTCGATGCTCTTGACGCTGAACTTCTTGCCTGTGGCGTCCAGATCAGCAAGTTTGCCTGTGTGCGTACCGCTAAAGACATTGTGGACTGCCACCTTGTCACCTTCGGCAACCATCGTCTTGATCTCATACTTTGCATCAGGCGCAGCGACGTTATTGGCAGCGAGCAACCCCTTCAGGTAATCAACACCCGATGTACCTTCAGGAGCATCCCAATCCTTATAAGTGGGTGCAAGGAAGGCTTCGAGCGCTTTGGTATCACCAGACTTGATTGCGGCGTTGTAGGCATCGAAGATAGCAGTAACGACGGCTCTATTGTCCTTCTGGGCGGCAACATGATTGGTTGGTGCGGCGGCAAAGGCGAAGATAGCAGCAACAAGGAAAGCAACGGCGGCGATTGTTTTGGAAAGGCGGAACATTGTGAAACTCCTCGGTGATCAATTTCGTTCGATGCCGTCATACTACTCCCTCACCGATTTGGAATCGCAACAGAATCGCAACAGCAAAAAGATGTTGCAAATTGATCGTTTTGGTGCGGAATTGACAAACCACATAAAATTTTTGTTGTGATATCTTGAAATATGAGGTACAGCCCAGATAGGTTATGGGAACGATATGGTGTATCCGTTTTTTGGACTCAGGCTTTTCGATAAACTCCTCACGCTGGGTAAGGTCACTTTGGATAGTGTTGAGGGCTGTAGAAATGATGAGATTGAGGAGATAAAACGAAAGCAAGGGGTGCTACGCCTGCCAGAGATATACATTGAGTTTTTATCAATATTTGGTCGACAAGCGGGGTATTGGTATGAGGGTGTTGACTGTTTTTATCCAGGATTGGTAAATCTAAAACAGAGCGCAAGAGACACCCTCACATTCGATAAAAATCCATTTCAACTCCCCGACGATGCTTTTGTGTTTTTGGATTATGATGGTTACCAATTTATGTATTTTCATACTTCTGGAACTGATGATGATCCGCCAGTATATTTGTATGAAGAAACTGGAAGTTTTTCTCAGTCAGATAATATTCCCCAAAAAAGCTGGGAACATTTATCTCATTTTCTTACCAGTTTTATTGAAGAGGCCGAAGGAGTTGACATGCAAAAAAAATTTCTATCAGAATGGAATATAACTCTATAGGATATTATAGGAATGCGTAAAGACGGATGGTCAAGAATCAGGATCGGAAGAATACTCTACAAATAACTCTTTGATCGTCCCGTCAAGAGAAGCATCTATGCCCTGTTCCCAATACATCGCTACTTCGTTTGCATCAAAACCAGGAGCAATCTCATCACGGCGCTGTTCCATTGCCTTGCCCTTTACACCTTTTGAGGCTGGATGATGGGCGACAAGGCTGAACAAGGATATGCACCGAATATCCCCGGCGATTGCAAGGTATTCCGCTGCTGCTTCGATCACATGCAATCTGGGCAGAATATATTCAAGTTGCTCTGCATCGTGTAATACATCACGCAGGGTAGCACGTGCGCTCTCGAATTCTCTTGCCCGCAGATGGACTTTGATCCGGGTTGCGTGGACGCTGGTGAGATAGGGAAAACCTCTACCGGCAAATTTTTGAGCAACGGCTTCAGCCTGTTGAATGGCTTCGCGCGCTGCTTCCAGATTTCCAACATGGAGTTGTGTTTCGGCAATCGTACTGTAAATTTCGATCAGGTTGGTGTTGACATCATTTGCCAGAGGAATTGATTCCTCGAAATGGCGCAGTGCTTCCTCATATTCGCCTTTGGTGCTGGCGATCAAACCAAGTCCCAAATGTGGCAACCAGAACATGGTCGGGTCTAC
The DNA here is from genome assembly GCA_964432445.1 of uncultured Anaerolineaceae bacterium. Classification (GTDB taxonomy): domain Bacteria; phylum Chloroflexota; class Anaerolineae; order Aggregatilineales; family UBA2796; genus JBBRMW01. The sequence goes on along the minus strand of CAYSOC010000198.1, from coordinate 870 downwards.
CAGATGTGCATTGCTTTCTGCCAGAAGAAGCTGACAGTATTCAGCCGCTTCGTCGTAATCACCGGCATCGAGCGCAATGTGTAGCAATCCCAGCACGGCATCCATTTCAGTTGTGAAATTCTGGATTCCATGTGCGGTTGTCCTTGCCAATTCATATTGCCTGCGTGATTCCGCATAATTTCCGCGCAGGCGTTCTATCGCTCCATACTCTGTCTGGGCAAGGATCACCTGAATGGTGGAATCGACCTCGCGGGCGATCAATTCCTGTTCCACTGCATGGGTATGTGCTGCTGTGAGGTGTCCCAAATCTATAGCGATCAGGGCACGCAACATCAGGCTATTGGGTAACCCATTGCGATCATGCAGAAGACGGGTCAGATGTAAACTTTCGTCCAGATAATGTTCAGACTGATCGAGATGTCCGAGCATAAAATAATAAAGACTCATCATATAGAGCGCGATAGAAAGACGGTATAGATTACCTGTCTGATAAACGAGTTCGAGCATCCTGTTGCAGAGTTCAATCGCCTTTGGAATGTTGCCCCTATGCACAGCCGCCTGAGCAAGGATGTTGCAAACGAGTATCTCCGCATTCTTATCCAGCGTAGGGGAAGCAAGAACTTCCTGACATAGCTTTTCTGTGGTGTCTAATTCCCCCATCCAGCGGGCAGCGTTGGCAACGCGAAGTTGCGCGTACATGATAGTGTTTTCGTCGCCCGATTTCTGCGCCGCTTCAAGTCCCTGGTCGGCGTAGACGCGGCTGTTTTCTGTTTCTCCGCGTTCCTGAAGAATGAGGGACAAGTCGGTAAGCATAAGAGCTTCCTTGAGAGAATCCCCTAGAAACCGCGCAGCATCCAATCCGGTTTGTAG
>CAYSOC010000197.1:0-10926 GCA_964432445.1 uncultured Anaerolineaceae bacterium | reverse complement strand
GGAAATTTTTGTAAGTTGCAGGTGAGTCTTTATGGATTGGGAGAAAGAGGGATATTCACCCCTTGTACTCGTTGCCGACGATGACCGAGCGATTCGTACCGCGCTAAAGACTTTGCTGGAACGGGCCAAATATCGCGTCGAGGTTGTCTCCAATGGGCGAGAGGCTGTGCAGGCAGCAACCAATCTCCGCCCGGATTTGATTCTAATGGATGTTAAGATGCCCCTTATGGATGGTTTCGAGGCTGTCCAGCTTATCCGTAGCGATCCCCTCACAATTCGTATTCCCGTCATTTTTCTGACAGCCGTTGCTCAAAGTCCTGATGATGCTGCGCGTGGTATCACGCTTGGCGCAGATGACTATCTTCATAAACCGTTTGGTGTCGATGAATTGATGGCGCGAGTACGCCGGAAAATCCGGGATCGCCAGATGGAAGAACGGCTGCACCAGCGCACGCTGGAACTGGAATCCCTGATTCATATCGGTTCTCAACTCAATGATGCGCTTACCATCGAGGAACTCGCAGACAGGGTTTTAGCGCTGACGCTGAATCGGATCGCTTCGCACGCCGGATCGCTTATGATTCGGACGGCAACCGACGAACCCATCATCTATTTTCGATATGCCAGCGAGTCGTTACAAAAAAGGTCACAGACGTTTTCTAAAATCCCGATGATTGTGATCGAACGCAGCGAACCCGTCATGATGCAGCGGCGAGATGAAATACAGCAATATGTGGTCGATCCTGCGGTATCATGGGCCAGTTCTGTGATTTCCGTCCCCCTGTTGCATAGCGGAGAGCTATTAGGCGTTCTCTCGATTGGAGATGATAAAGAAGATCGCTACAGTGAAAACGACCTGCGCTTGATGCGTTCGATTGCAGAACAGGCTGCCCTTGCCCTGCGCAATACAGAGCTATATGCCGAACTACGCCTCTATACCAATAACCTCGAATCAATGGTCGAAACCCGCACCCAGGAACTGATGCTTACCCAACGACAATTGTTGCGCGCCGAAAAACTGGCAGCAATCGGCACGCTGGCGGCGGGGATCGCGCATGAGGTCAATAACCCGTTGCAGCCCATCCTCATGAATCTTGAAACTATGCTCGAAGACCTCGAAATGGGAAAACCTGTGAACCGGGAGGATGTGGTACATTCCCATGAGCAGGTCGTGCGCATCTCTGCGCTGGTGCGACGCCTGCTCAATCTGGCACGCCCGGAACGCCAGGCAATGGATGTTTGTAATCTTAATGAAATCGTCGAAGACCTGATTGTCCTCACATCGAAACAACTTGAATATACGAATATCTCAATCGAATGGAAGCCTGGAAAAATCCCGGCAATCATAGGAAATGTCGATCAATTAAAACAGGTTATCCTGAATTTGATTGTGAATGCACGAGACGCCATGCCAGGTGGCGGGACGCTCACATTGCGGACAACCAGCGGTGAACGCGGCGCAGTATTGCGCGTCGAAGATACAGGGATAGGGATCGCACCGGAAATGATAGAAAAAATCTTCGATCCGTTTTATACCACCAAAGCAGAGGGAACAGGGTTGGGTTTGCCGCTCAGTTATCAGATCATCGAAGGGCATGGCGGGCGCTTCGAGGTTTCCAGCACAGTTGGCAAAGGCACGCAATTTCGTATTTTTCTACCCGCCACAGAACGCCAAATGGGGAACGGATGAGCCGTAAATCAGAACGTCGTACCAGTTATCGATCACTTGGGCTTTCGCTTGCTATCATCAGCGTGTTTGTGTTATTCGGTGTATTTTCGGCTTTGCCCGCAGTCCTCGTGATTCTGCTCCGGCTGCAAGGCCATGTCTATGAGCCAGTCAACGGTGCATTCTGGCTGATACCGTTGATTGGACTCGCAACAATGGTGGTTTCTGTTTTTGCATGGATAGGCGCGCCGCGTCGTATCCGCGTCTATTTTCTATTGATGATGACGCTGGCAATGATTGTTAATCTGTTTATCAGCGTGCGCCCGGACCTAATGAACTTCTCTGGCTTGAGCAGCGGCGTGCCGATGGTAAGCAGTTTCAGCCCGATTTTTGAAAACTACCTGCGCTGCTTGTTACCGTTACGCATCATCATTTTTCTTTTTGTGATCTGGTACTGCAATCGGCAAATCGTGCGCGACTACTATGCACACCGTTAGTTCTATTCTTCAACCTGTGTGGAGAGCGCACTCCCGATCATCACCAGGCCACCGAAGATGAGATAGCAACGTTCCAGAAATGACTTGCGAGATGAGTGAAACAGGCCAAAAACAATCGTTGCCAACCCGATAGCGATTTCCAGCGTGAGACGATTCCGCAACGACAATGTAGAAGACGAAACGCTGGTAAACGCCAACAAAGTCGCCAACCCGCGACAAAACCAGACTGTCGGCGCGCTCATGCGGGTAATCATCGGCGTCACGACGCTATCCAGTGCCATGAACTGGTTTAACAGGGCGTGCGTCTCTTCGGGATAGCGCGTGGGTACATCCAGCCCGAATAATTCGCCAAACGCCTGAATATTTTCTTTTGGAATCACATTCATCGGTGGGTTATCCTTAATCGAAAACCGTGAATAGAAAGCATATAGTCTGTGAGCTATTTTAACCCGATTGCGGATGCTTTGTTTACTGATCTTTACCAGTTGACGATGATGGCATCCTATTTCAAAAATGGGCTGCATCGGCGGCAAGTGGCTTTTGAATATACCTACCGTGAACCCCCATTCGACGGGCGCTATGCGTTGTTCGCCGGCTTGCCTGCTGCCATCCACTATCTCGAAAATCTGCAATTCAACGATGAACATCTCGCCTATCTGGATTCGCTGCGTTTGTTTGACCCGGAATTTCTGGAACACCTGCGCGGGTTTCGCTTTTCGGGTTCAGTAGAAGCCCTCCGCGAAGGGGAAGTGTTCCTGCCCTATGTGCATGGGTTGCGCGTAACTGCCGCCATCGAAGAAGCGCAGTTGATCGAAACCGCGTTGCTCGGACTCCTCAATTTTCCGACACTGATCGCTACCAAAGCCAGCCGGGTGAAATTCAACGCAGAGGGTAAATCGGTGTTGGAATTCGGGATGCGGCGGGCGCAGGGCGTGGATGGTTCGCTAACCGCTTCCCGTGCAGCCTTTATTGGCGGTGCGGATGCGACCAGCAGCGTTGCGGCGGGATGGCGTTGCGGGATTCCGGTACGTGGCACACACGCCCATAGTTACGTCATGTTCTACCCGGATGAACTTGCAGCGTTCCAATCCTATGCCGGGAATTTTCCGCGCGCGGCGTTGTTTCTGGTAGATACCTATAACATCCGTGAGGGGTTGCAAAACGCCATTCAGGTCGCGCAGGATATGGAAAAACGGGGTGAGACCGCGCTGGGTGTGCGGATCGATTCTGGCGATCTGGTCTATTGGTCGATTGTTGCGCATGTCATGCTGGATGCGGCGGGATTGAAACGCCAGACAATCACCCTGAGCAATGAACTCGAAGAACACAGCCTCGCCTTGATTCACAACGAAATCCGGCGCAGTTGCCGTTCCGAGACTTACTTACGCGAAGTGAGTCATGAGGTCGGCTTCCCGGTTGGGATGCTTGACCCGGAACAGGTGATCAATCGGCTGGTGTTCGGTGTTGGGACGCATCTTGTCACAGGCGGGGATCAGTCGTCGCTCGGCGGCGTGTATAAACTGACTGCGGTGCAGGAAAACGGACAATGGCAACCTCGTATCAAGCTATCCGCACAGCCGGAAAAAACAACCTTGCCTGGATTCAAAAAAGTCTGGCGATTATCAAGGCGCGGTCTGATCGTTACAGACTTGATCGCGTTGCCCGATGAAGAGATCGAACCCGGTAAGGTCATCACCGGGATCAACCCGGCGAATCCAAACCAGCAAACGGTATATCAGGATTTTGATCAGGTCGAACCGCTTCATATTTCGATTTTCGAGGAGGGCAAGCGGGTTTACGATCCGCCTGCCCTGATTGATGTGAAAAACTATGCGCAGGAGCGCCTGAATACCATTCGGCTTGAAAGCCGCCGTCTGGAACAGCCTCACAGCCTGAAAGTCAGCGTGACGGAACGGTTCTGGGACTATCGCCAGACGGTGATACGGGCGCTTCGCTAGTTCAGGGTATCACAGTGAATATCCCGCCTGCGGTGCGCCCAAACACGTCGGGAGCATAGAAAGCAAAGGCATTCGCTGGAGACACCTGAAAAACTCCTGCCGTCGTCGCGTGTGCCTTGTAGGTGAAGGTATATGTACCCGCCGGGAGATAGCTGGCGTGGATACTTGTCTGCATATCACCATATTCTACGCGGTTAAAGTAGAAATTGCTCTGCGCCCGATCCGTTGAACTACTTGTGCGTAGCCCCGGATTGGCGGACTCAAAACCGGCGGGAAGCGGGTCGGCAATCACGGCATAGGTTACGCTATCCCGAACGAGAAACACCAGACGCACTGTGATCGTGTCGCCTATCCTTGCGGTATGGATTGGTGTGCCTTTTTCATCGAGATAGTCGCGCTGGACGGTGAAGCCGCGACTCACCGACTTCACGGCATCGGCGGGCAGTTGCAGCGACAACCGCGCTGTGTAATACAGCGCACCATCGCCCGCACCATGTGTAAAGGTCAGGCGGTTGGCACGATCCGAGAGCAGATCGGTCACGGCAATTTTCAGGCTGGTCGATTCACGTACTGTTTCCGGCGTGACCTTCCGATCTGCCAGCGATTTACGGTTCAGCGCGATACCTAGCTGATAGTTCCCATTCAGTTCTTTGGTGGCGGTCATCCAGTCGGTGAGCGCGATCAATGACCATACACTTTCCTGCGTACTCTGCCAAGTACGCCCTTTACGTGCGCTCATCAGCCAGCGTACCGCTTCCGGCAGAATTTCCAGATTGGGTCGGACGCGCACCAATGCCGCCAGTGCCAGCGCACTTGAGCGCGTATCGCTGCCCCAGTTGTTCCAATCCATCTCCGTTTCCGACCAATGTACGCCTGTTGCGGTCAGCGCGGCGTTGGATTGCAAATCGCTCAGGAGCGTATTCACCGCTGGATCATTCGGGAAACGGCGATGATAGGCCATCAGTAGATATGAACGTCCCGCCAGCGATAGCTTGAAACGCAGTTCCAGCATTTCATCCAGTTGTTGCTTTGTGACGCGCTCCGAAGTCTCGCTCAGAACATAGAGGATAAACACGCGGCGGTTGAACTCCCATGACGGCGTAGAAACCGTCGGAGAAGTTCTTACTGTGGATAGGAGATAGGAAATGGTTGGATCAAGATATTTGGCGTCGGTGAGATTGCCGCTTTGCAGGGCTTCATACAAACCAAGCAGGGCATAGGCCGATACCAGCGGATCAGCCTGCGGCATTTCAGGCCAATAGCTCCATCCACCGTTGGGTTTACGGCTATCCTGAAGCAGTTTCAGGCCATCTCGCACAGTCTGATCCAAATCCTGCCGCAGTTCCGGCTTATCCAGCCCAAGCGCTTTCAACGCCCGCAGCGTGTATAGATTTGGCAGGAAGCGGCTAACGGTTTGCTCCACACACTGATATGGATAGTTCCGCAGGTAGGTGAAGCTATCCGGGAACGCCGCCGCCAGTGATGGATCGGCCTGTACGATGAGTTCGCCCGTTACGCCATTGAACTTTTGCGGAATAGCAATGACTTCAGTACGCGCACCCTCGGTGCGGAGTGTCCCCGCCGTCGCTACCGCATCTGGCGTGATGAACCGATAGATCGGAATGGTATTGTTCGGGCCGGTTGCCAGCGAAGGTTTGGCTGCATCCTGGACGCCATCGCCAATCGCAATAAAGGTCAAATCTGCACCAACAGAGTCATCCGCACGCGCACGCCACGCCACGCGGATGCGTCCGGTGTCTGGCACAGTGACAGTCTGCGTGTCTGCATCAAGCAATGTGATCCCTTTGGCTTCGATCTTTGCCTGAATCTTCTGATCCTTACCCGTATTGTTATTGACAATCATCGCCAGTTCTACCGTGTCGCCTTTGATCAGGAATCGCGGCGTAGCGGGGCGCACAATCAGGGGTAGCGTGGTGATAAACTCGGCGGTTGACTCGCCAACGCGCGTGTCTGCGGTGACAGCGCGGGCATCGATCTTCCATGTCGTCAGGTTATCGGGCATGGTCACATATACAATCGCCTGACCATTGTCATCAGTCTCGGTATGTGGTGACCAGAGCGGTGTAACCTTGTAATCCTTGCGGATTTGGAGCGAGGCAGGTTGTTCGCTTTCTGGTCCGCTGGAACCACCGCCACCACCGCCACCGCCAGCCATCAGGCGCGTAAGCCGTTCCTGCAAGGCATAGAGGGAAACTTCTGTCGTGACGCGGTTGTAGCTCAGACTATAATCCTGATAATAATGGGCAAGTTGTGGTTCGCTGTTCGGATAGACAAGCGAGAGCGCCGATTTATCCGTGACACCGAGGCCAACTTCGGCGCGCACCGGCTTCCCTTCCCGATCTTTGACATTGATCGTGATCGGGACTTTTTCGCCCGGTTTGGCACGATCAACGCCTGCCTTGACCGTAACCGTTAACTCACGGGCGCTCGGTTCGACGCTGAACGAACCTGTAGCGTAACGCCATTGTGGAACACGATAATCCGCATTAATCGGGGAGAGCGCCAGTGCGGTGATGGTTGCGCCGGGGGCAGCATCATCCGTAACTGGAAATTTGTAGAGCAGCGGACTTGTACCAGTCTGTACAATATCATAGTAGAAAACGCCTGCACGTTCCAGTGTGATCAGCATCGGCACAGACAGCTTATATGGGGCTGGAATCATGACCTGTGCGGTCTCGCCGGGCTGATAGTTCTGCTTATCCGTCTTGAGTGTCAGGGTCGAATAGAAACGCACATCATTACCCGTCGGCTCACCGTTTTCGTCTTCACCCTCTGAATCAATGTCATTGCGATCCCACGATGGCATGGCATAGGAATTGGCTTCATTCAGGGCAGTGATCTCGGTGGCGGTGCGGTTGATACGTCCACCTACATCTGTCGTCACAGCGCGAATCAGGTAATTTCCTTCCTGTGGCGCGACGAAATCATATTTCGCTGTGCCATCTGCATCTGTGGTGATTTCGGCTTTGATCGATTCCCCGACTACTGTCAACTTCCAGCCATCGCGTTCAGTCCGTGTCCATATCCGGCGAACCATCTCCAGCCCGATTTTTTGATTGGGGACAGGCTTGCTTTCCGGGGTGACGGTAATCAAGTGAACCGGAAGCGCCTTTTTGACCTGCGTAAAGTATTGCTCGGTACGGATGCCAACATAGGCAGTAGTTGGATGCGCAGTGATTGTGCCACGTGCCGTGATCGATTGACCGCTTTCATCGGTGACTGTGCCTTCGAGTTTGAGCGTCAGAGGGTTACAACTCTGGCTTTCAACCCCATCAAGGAGTTTACCATCGGTTTCGCGGCGTGTTTTGGTGGAGTCAATGACCAACCCACCGAGGGCATCCGTCGTTTGTGTGTTTTCATCCAGTGCTTTACCATACCACTCATAGTAGTCGCCGCAGCTACGCGCCGAATAATCGGCGTTGAAGTTGTACCATTCATCGCCAGTGTAATTGAACCACGCATCGATCCCGGTCATGCGCCACTGGACTTTGGCGTTATTCACGCCCCCGCCTGCATAGTAGGAAGCCCGCAACTGCGCGTTGGCAGCTTCGCCCTGCAAAATAGAGATGCGCGGGAAAATCCATTTCACTTCAAACTCTGGCAGACGGAACTCGCGCACCAGCAGGATGATCCGCTCGTTGTCCCAGATTTCCTTGTTCCCATCATCTATCGAGATGTAGACTTCATCATCACCGGGGATAGCATCTGGTAACGTGAATTCGCCCGCAAAACTCCCATAAGGAGATAGTTCAATATCCTTTTCCCAGAGCGGCGGCGCTTTTTCGCTGTTATACATAACGCTGCGCTGATCAGCACGGATATGCACCGTCTTTTTATTCGGGATGGTATAGGTCACATCGAAACGATCCCGCATATACCCGCGAAAATAGACGGTTTCACCGGGACGGTAGACCGGGCGATCACTATGGAGATAGGATTGTTTGCCAGAGGCAGACCGTTGTTCGCGGCTGAACCACGCACTGAATACATTGTTCGACTCGGCAACAATCGTGATCATGGAATCCAGCGGTTTCGGATACTGGATATATTCCCCTGTTTTCTCGTCATAAGCGCCGTATTGTGTGGGAGGCAAATCCGTTTTGGCGACGAATACGCCTTTGGCATTCGTTTTACCACTACCTACGGGCTTTCCTTTGTTATAGATGGTGACGGTAGTGTCGGCGACAGGCTGTGCCGTTTGCAGATCAGTCAACCAGACGAACACTTCCTTCGCGCCGCGTTTAACCGTCAGATTTGCCGTGCTGACCGCAAGTGCATACTGGTATGACTGGATATGGAAGCCATTGGTATAGTTTGGCGCTTTGATCACCACCCAATACAGGCCGGATGAGAGTTTATTACCACTCTTATCGGCAGAAAGGTCAGCCAGAATGGTAGCTTCGGATGTCTTGCCTGCGTCATAGGTTTCCGTCCACTGCCGAATCAGATTGGCAGGCTGAACCCAATCCGGGTTTTCACGCTTTTTGTTCTGGAATTGCCCATTGAAATAGCTCTCGGAATACCAGCTAAACTGACCATTGGCTAATACTTCGTCGCTCAAGTCGGCAGCATTCATCTTGTATAGCTGGAAGTCTACCTTTGGCTTGCCCCAGATACGCAACGCTACCGATGTTTTGGGTAGATATGCGCCAGTGAGCATCACGTCACTGTTCAGGATCGGAACAGCCTGCCCCTGATCGTATACAGGGGTTTTTGTCGGGGTTGCTGGCGCAGGGATGCGGAACGTTTTTTCATAGAGCGTTTTCATCGCGTTGCCATATATATCCTGCCCACCTGGATATATACGCAATGTATAGGTTTGTCCCTGCTTGAATTTGGCTTTCGACAGATAGATTGTGTTTCCCTGTTCAATCGAGATTGGGTAGAACAGGCCAACATCTGGCGTAATCTCAAACTTGGTGAGCATGGATTCGATATTCATCCGCGTATTGAAACGCACAATGAGCGTATCCGACCAGTAGTACGGTTCGACCAATGTCACCTGCGGCGCAGAGACGGTGGTGAAGGTATAGCTGTAGGGTCTACCCCCCAACACAGAGCCATCTACACTCACCTTATAGACTGACCCTAATTCCAAAAAATGATAAGGCAGGAACTCTACTGTCTGGGCAAATTTCCCCCATGCAAAGCTCCCCTTGATCTTTTGACCATCACCATTGACTTTGACCAGCCCAAAGGCTTTTTCAAACTCCGGGCGATCCACTGGGCCAGAGAGCGTGATCCGTATCCGTTGAAAGAGGGGGGTGTTCAGCATATTGGTCGGTGGCTGGACGCTAATCACCTGAATCGGAACAGTTGTGAATTTCCAAACGAAGTCTGCGTCAAGCGTTGCGCCGTCGGCGCTAGCGATTGTTCTGGGGATGGTCACCGTATATTGGGTGTTGGGTTGGAGTGTATCGGCGTCCCATGTATAGAGCGATGTATTTACCCAGCGCCCGCTTCCGGTAATCAATGGGGCAAAGCGCAATGGTGAGGGTTGACTTTCCGCGCTTTCACTATCTGCCAGTGCCATCATTGGACGGTTGAAGCTGACTGTGATTTTCGTCCCGACGAGCGCGACATTCACGCCCTTATCGGCTGGCGTGACCGTTCCAATACGCAATGGACCAATCGTCGCAAAATCCCCGGAATATGCCACCTCTAATCCTAGGCCAGAGGCAGATTTTGCCGCTTTATCGAGCGATAGCTTCACGGTGGAGCGTGCAGGCCAACCGCCCTTATTCAGGATATTCACGGTGCTGGTGTTGACCCATTGCACCAATAACGCCGCGTCTGATAGCGAAACAGACAACGCTTTTTCGACACTTGCGGCATCCATTGGCTGGTCAAAGCTGAGAGTGATTGGATCACCCGGTAGAAGTTCCTCGCCATGTTCCGGCAAGGCTTCAACGATCACTGGCGGTGTATCGGGCGTAGCTGTTTGCGAATATGCCCGCATAGGTTGAATAAATTGCAAACCGAGACTGAGAACAATCAACAGTAAAAGTAATCGGCGCATCAGACTGCCTCCCATCGTGTAAATCCTATTATCCGATGGATTTGAATTTACATACCTGACAGAAGCACTGTGCTGTTCTGCTATTTGCGAACGCCAGGCACACGCGGATTTACTCGAACAGGTGTGTTATAATAGGGTTTCATCCCCAAACGCGCGAAGGATTATTACTGCATGTTCACCCCAACCGAACATATACAGACAATTCTTAAAAATTTGCCGAATAAACCGGGCTGTTATCTGATGAAAGACAAAGATAACGCGGTGATCTACGTTGGCAAGGCGATTAATTTGCATAACCGGGTGCGAAGTTATTTCGACAACACCGTTGAACACCCCAGAACGCTGGCACTGCGCACCCAGATTGTTGATATTGAATTCATTGTATTGCCGGATGAAGTCAGCGCGTTGCAAACTGAATTCAACCTGATCAAGAAACATATGCCGCGCTATAACGTCCGTCTCAAGGACGACAAGCGCTATCCATACATCGCCGTGCGCTGGCAAATGTCCTTCCCAAAGGTGGAGATGACGCGGCGTATGGATCAGGATGGATCGCGCTATTTTGGCCCGTATACGGCGGCGTGGTCGGTGCGTGAAACGCTGGATGTGTTACGCCGTGCTTTCCCATATCTGACCTGTGATCGGGATATTACGGGCAAGGATGACCGTGCCTGCCTCTATTACGATATTAAACTGTGCAATGCGCCCTGTATCGGTGTCGTCAACCAGGCTGAATATCGTGCCGGGATCGAGGGATTGATGGAA
>CAYSOC010000196.1:0-11240 GCA_964432445.1 uncultured Anaerolineaceae bacterium | reverse complement strand
CTTCACGAAATCGACGTTTGTCACGAGCAGGTCATCTCCAACGATCTGAACGCGATCCCCGACACTGGCACGGAGTTTCGCCCAGGCTGCCCAGTCGTTTTCGGCCAAACCATCTTCCAGAGAGATGATCGGATATTTATTGATCCAGTCCGTCCAGTATTCAACCATTTCATCGGAGGACAAAACGCGGTTATCGCGCACCAGATGATACTTGCCATCCTTATAGATTTCGCTGGACGCAGGGTCGAGCGCCAGCATAATCTGATCGCCCGCCTTGTATCCGGCTTTTTCGATGGCGCGCAGAATAAATTCAATCGCTTCGGAGTTGCCCAGGCCGCTTGGCGCGAAACCGCCTTCATCACCGACAGTCGTGGACTTGCCCGCGTCGTGCAGAATTTTCTTGAGCGAAGCATAAATTTCCGCACCCCAGCGCAGACCTTCCGCGAAGGTTTCCGCGCCGACAGGCATCACCATAAATTCCTGAAAATCGGTGGAATTTTCGGCGTGCTTGCCACCATTCATAATATTCATCATGGGGACGGGGAGCAGGTGCGCGTGTACGCCGCCGAGGTATTGATACAGCGGCAGACCGAGGCTTTCCGCTGCGGCGCGCGCGACTGCCAGCGATGTGCCGAGAATGGCATTTGCGCCGAGTTTTGATTTATTCGGCGTGCCATCGACTTCCAGCATTGTCTCATCGACAGCTTTCTGATTCAGCGCATCCATGCCGAGAACGGCATCGGCAATCGCGCCGTTTACGTTCTCGACAGCTTTCAGAACGCCCTTGCCGCCATAGCGCTTCTTGTCACCATCGCGGAGTTCAATCGCTTCGTGTTCGCCTGTGCTTGCGCCGCTGGGGACAATCGCGCGTCCCATTGCGCCATCGAGCAGGCTGACTTCTACTTCTACCGTCGGATTGCCGCGCGAATCCAGAACTTCGCGCCCAATGACCGAATCAATAATCAGTTCCATGTGTGATTTTCCTGTAGATAACTCGCCGCTAAACCGCTATACACCGAGATCGGCAAACAAGCGTGCCGTATCCAGATATTGGTCAATCATATGCAAAAAGTGTGTTAGTTTTTCCGGTGAAGCCAGACGGGTTCGCCCGAAGACCTTTTCGACTGTTTCGATAGTATCTATCGTGTTGGTGCTTACCATCAACACCGGAACGTTGACTTCTTCCGCACGTTGAATAATCGTTGAACTCGGCTGGAGGTTTCCGGTCAGGATCAGCGCTGATGTACTCGTTTCGAGTGCTGCCGCCTGAATATCCGCACGATCTCCACCCGTTATTACCGCTTTATTCAACACCCGCCGGAAGCGAGGCAGGGCTGCTTCCACGCTCATCGCGCCGACAGAGAGATTTTCTACCTGCTTATCCAGATGGGCATTCGCCGTCAGTACCCGCGCATGGGTGATTGCAATCAGTTCGGAAACGCTGATCGAAGTGAGTGAGGGTTGATGTGGCAGGACTCCATAGACCTTGATCCTGCGATTTTCGAGGAAAGGCGCAACCTTGTTCTTCACTAGCTCAAACGCATCTGTAGAGACAGCGTTGATCACGACGCCAAGCATCCGTTCGCCGATGCGTGCTTTCAATGCCAACACATCGTCCACCAGTTTCAGACCGTCTCGATAGCGCACCACACCAAGCGTCGGCATTTGCAGCATTTCTGCCATCTCTACGACAGGCAGATCAACTACATAGCCTTCGCGCAGACTTCCGCCGCCTTCGACCAGCAGTACATCGTTTCCCTTTGACAGGCGCGCATAGTCCTCGCGGACTTCCTTTGCAAAATCGCGGGTGTTCTTTCCTTCGATGATGGAAGTGAGAAGCGTTTCATCAATGATCACGGAAGAAAGCGAACCAACGGACGATTCCAGCCGAAGCGCACGCCGCACAAACTCTGCATCTTCATCGACCAGTTTGCCATCGACCAGATAGGGTTGGCTGCTGACGGGCTTAAAATAGCCGACCTTATGCCCGGCTTCCTGTAACTTTAACCCGATCCCCATTGCCAGCGCCGTTTTACCAGAAAACGTGACAGCAGCAGTGACATACAGCGGCTTCATCTGAAAATCCTTTCCAATCGTACCGGGGCAGAGGGATTCATCCCCGCGAGAGGCAAACCATAGAGAGTCTACCTGCTTTGGGCGCTCCCGGCAATGTGGCATTTCCACCGAAACGGCGTATAGGTTTTGGTCAATACGAGGATCAGCAAACCGGCACGGGGTTATACATGCCGTTTAGAGTTGAAATTAAAATGGGTCGAGTCAACCCATTTGTGAATATTTACCGTCGTTTTTACTGAATGAAACGTGCAATCGTATCCGCAAGCGCACGCGCCGAAACAGGTTTGGAAAGGAAGTAATCGATCCCATATTCCATAACCCGCTTCTCATACTGACGGTTTCCTGTGACAACGATGATACGTGTATTCAGAAATGCCGCCGTATTCTTCATGTGTTCAATCACCGGGAGGCTCGTCCCATCACCCATCGTCATATCCAGCAGGATAACATCGGGCGTCATCTGGGCAAGCTGTGAAAGGGTTTCTTCCACACTCTCGGCAAACACTGGCGTGTGTCCGGCGTTCCGCGCAACTTTGCCATACAGATTGCGTAACAGTGCATCGTCTTCGGCTATCAGGATGATGGACATTGTTTCGGTATTCCCGGTAATTATGCACACGGATTATGCCCTATTTTAACGACATAATCTGTAGTTCTTTCTATCTTATCAAAGCTGGCCTGAAATTCAACCAATATCTATATGCAATTCTATGAAATTTGACCGAATTTTTGAATAAAACCGGGCATTGATAACTTTTTGTTACGTCGATGCCGGAAATTTTTCGAGATTGAGACACAGAATTGATGTACATCGGAACTAGCGTTAGAGCTAAATTGGATTTATAGTTGAGTGGTGGGAAAAAGCCGCCCCATCTCTTTGAGGAGCCGTTCGCGTTATGTCTAACCACAACCCAGGCACAGATCGTCATACCCTGACCAGTAAAGCCTACGCCGATGATGAAAAGCTACGCATCCGTATGCAAACACACGAGCAGTACACCGAACCCAAAATTAATTTTGCCGAATGGGTGCTGAACAATGTGCAGTGGCGCGGGGATGAAACCGTTCTGGACGTAGGCGCGGGCGCTGGACTTTATTTTGAACCAACGCTGGCACGTATTCCATCCGGGCGCTATGTTGCCGCCGACCTTTCGATGGGGATGCTGGGCAAGGCCATGAGTCACCCCTCTGTCGGTGGGCTGGAACTTTTGAATGCCGACGTGCAAACATTACCTTTCCCGGACGCAACCTTCGACGTTGTTATGGCGAACCATATGCTGTATCACATTCCCGATCTGGATCGCGCTCTGAGCGAAATTCGCCGTGTCCTGAAACCGGAGGGAATGTTGATTGCTGCGACCAATTCGGTGATGAACATGCCCGAATTTGATCAACTCAAGTGGCGCGCGCTTGGTCGGCTCGGCGTAACCGATCACAATATGGAGCCAGCCGATAGCAGCACACGCGGCTTCCGGCTCGAAGACGGTACACGACGGCTGCACCACCATTTTTATGCAGTGGTGCGCTATGATCTCCCCGGTGCGCTTGTCTTCCCCGATGTCAAGCCTGTAGTAGATTACCTGAACAGTATGCGCGATTTGGAAGAACCGCGTATGCCGCGCCGTGTCTCATGGGACGATTACATGACGATCATGACTGAACAGGTGCAACGGCTGATCAATCATTTTGGCGAACTGACAGTAACAAAACTCTCCGGGGTATTGCTGGCAACGCAACGTGGCGGGTTCATTCGTGAATATTTCACGCAGCTTGAAGCCTCTGGGGAGAAAGAAGGCTAGACGCTATTTGCCAAGCCAGCGTTTTTCATAGTTTGAAAATTCTGTTAAGTCTGTTTCCCACCAGGGATAAATAGAAACGCCGAGGATTTTTCCGGGTATGCTTTCGGCATCGTTCAATCCGAGTAGAATACCGCCAAGCGCGGTATCTATATTTTCGACATTCGGGTTATGCGTACCAGTGCGCTCTTCGGAAGCTGGAATGCCGATGAATAGTTCTCCATTCCAGTCACGGAGCGCCTTTGTGAGATTGATCACCTGAAAGCGCATCCATTGTACATACAACCACGACGCCGATAGGGTGCTGTCGTAGCTCATCACTGCAATTTGATCGACCAATCCCGCTACCTCCTGATAGTAGGACTGGCTCCAGAATGCGAATCCTCCTGCATTCGCCAATATGCTCTCCGAAAATATCGGGAAGATTGCCTGAGATGCAATTGAAAGCACAGACTTTTTATCCAGCACGGCGCGCACTTCTACCAGTAAACGCAGAAAATCAGCATCATCGTTATGAACAATTTCTGGATCAAGGTGGACACCATCAAAACCGGATTGTTTCGTTAGTTCCTCGCAGAAACGGACGATGCTGGCACGGGTTGCGGCATTGCCCAAATCAGCGTGTCCACCGGAAAGCGTATTCAAGGGTATGCCAATCCATGCCAGCACCTGAACCGCAGGATAGGCAGCCTTCAGCGTCTTCAAAAACGGTGCAGATTGTGCATAGGTATTTTTGAACGTCCCATCCGGGCGCATATAACTGGCATAGACAAAAACAGTGCGGATTTGCTTTTGCTGGAAATCGCTTGCGAGTTTGCTGATTTCAGCCTCGGTATGCGGTTCATTCACCCACTCGATACCAAGCCATGTTGCGTTGCTGCCCCGATTGAATGTAGATAACGCCGCAGAACCGCCAGGACGCAAAACGCATCCGCGCACAAGGAGCAGAATCAACAGGATAGATATTATAAGTCCGAAGCGGAGCAATCGTTTTAGACGCATTTCCCTAATATAACATGCGCGCAATGTACCAGTGGATCACGTCAATTTGGCATAGCCCATTGGGGGCCAAATCCAATTACAATTAGTATGGTTGCTATATTGAATGTGGATTTGAGACATGAAGCCAAAATATGCGTTCTTTGAGGGGAAGATTGTCCCCATTGACGAAGCCAAAGTCAGCGTGATGATTCATGGTCTGAACTATGGCACAGCTGCGTTTGCGGGTATTCGCGGGTATTGGGGCGCTGAAGAGAAACAGCTTTTCCTTTTCCGTCCGATGGAACACTTCGAGCGTCTTCTTGGCAGCGCCAAAATGCTGATGATGAACTTTCCCTACAGCGCCGAAGATTTGGTCAAAATTCTGGTCGATCTGCTCCGCAAGGAAGATTTCAAGGAAAACGTTTATGTTCGCCCGCTGATCTATAAATCACAGGAAGGCATCGGCGTCCGCCTGCACGATATTCCGAGCGAAATCACCATGTTCGCCTTTCCCTATGGGACGTATCTGGAAACCGACGAACCCGCCAAAGTTGGGGTTAGTTCGTGGAAGCGTGTCGATGATGATATGATCCCGGCGCGTGGCAAGATCAGCGGTGCGTATGTCAATTCAGCGCTGGCGAAATCCGAAGCGATCCTCAATGGCTACGATGAGGCAATCGTACTGACGGGTGACGGGCATGTCTCCGAAGCCAGTGCCGCGAACCTGTTCATCGTCCGCAACGGTGTCGCAATCACACCGCCGATCACAGATAACATTCTGGAAGGTATCACTCGCCGCACGTGCATCACGCTCCTGCGCGACGTATTGGGCGTTCCGGTAGAAGAGCGCTCGATTGACCGTACCGAATTATATCTTGCGCAGGAAGCGTTCTTCTGTGGCACAGGTGTACAGATCGCCGCAATTGGCGAGATCGATCATCGTCCGGTAGGAGATGGCAAGCAGGGGCCGATTGTTTCCAGCTTGCGCTCAACATTCTTCGATGTTGTCACCGGCAAACACCCGGATTACCGTCACTGGCTCGAACCCGTTTTCGCACCGGAACTGACACGCTAGTCTGATTTTTTGATGGGCGAACACATGGTTCGCCCATTTTTTATCACGCGGGCTGGTGTTCTTTCTCTAGCTCCTTCAATTCCCGATCAAACGCTTCGGATAGGTTCCAAAATTCTTCCTGTTCCGCTTCACCGAGTTGCTTCCAGGGCGCGTAGAAATATTGATTGGTACGCTCTTCAACCTCACTAAAAACGCTACGTCCCTGCTCTGTTGCATGATAGCGATTTCCGTCCGGTTGAATCCAGCCTTTTCCTTCTAATTGTTGTAAAGCGTTCTGATATTCCAGCCGCGAATACCCACGATAGGCGATCTGATCAAAAATTTCTTCGGCGTTTCCCGCCGTTTCATTGCAAACAAAATTAAAGGCTTCCCAGACAAACCCGGCAACATTATACAGACGCCACGCCGCCATGTGACTATCATCGCGCCACGCATTGACATCAGAATAGTGATGAAATATTTTTACGATAGGCTCACTGGTCGCAGCAGGCGCACGACGTTTTGAGTGCGTCAGACACCAGTTGCCCGGAGGTGTCGGACAATTCATCGCGTTGTCGAGAATGTGTGCAAACAGTGCTTCAAAACGTATCAAATCGGTTTGCTGAATCAGTGGTGACAACTGTTGCAACAAACGCGGGGAGCGTCTCAAAACTTCTTTTTTCAGGCGTTGACCTTCCGGCAGCAGGTGATAATCTTCACCGACTCTCTCCATCCATTTTTCGCTTGCCATTAGTTCCAACAGTGCCGCCATGATACGCTCCGATGACCAGATAGCACGTATCCGTAGACGTTCCACTGAAAGCGGCTCCGGTTCAAATTCGGCAGCCTGTGCCAACAACCAGGCTGGACTCTCCGCCAGACCGCGCCGCAGTTGTATCAATATTGGCGGTGTGGCGGGCGCGGTCTGTGGCGTAATGGCACGCGCCGTCTGAATCATCTGACCCTGTAAATTCTGGGTTTCATCATATAGTGCAGCATTATAGACAGGCATTGTTCACATCCTTCTTCTTGCTGCACTATATATTTGCTCAGGTAACTATGGTTCGATTTTAGTGGCTAGACCTTTTCGAGAATCCCACCCGCCGCGTAAGAACGCCGTCCGGCATCCAGCACCTTTTGAATCTGCAAGCCATCCTCAAAGGTTGCCGCGTTTGCGAGTACAGAAGTATCTCCAGCGAGATAGGCCTTCAGCGCATGGGCAAGATAGACTGTCGCGTGTGGGAACTCTCCCGACAAGTTTGGCAATGCTTCGTAGAGATGCGGCGGGGTAATGTCTGTGAATGGCTTTCCAGCGGGTGCGTGTGACAACGTGTGGCTATCTTTCAGGCGTAACGCGCCATCTGAGCCATAAATCGTCAGGCTATTACCCTCATCCGTTTTGACCGTGAAATTGGATTCAGCAGTTCCCACTACGCCGTTTGTGAAGATCAAACGCGCCTGATAATAATCATCTGAGGTGACGGTCTGCATCCCGTTTGTACCGGGACGCTCCTTGATGAACGTATGCAGATATGTGCTGATACTGGCGACCTCTGTCCCCATCAGGAAGCGAAACGTATCAATATGGTGTGAGCCTATCGCACCGAACAGCCCACCACCCTGATTAACATCCCGCAGCCAGTTCCAGGGAACGGAGGGATCACCCCAACGCCCATTCATCATTTGCAGCGTTGCGGCTTTCAATGTGCCGATTGCGCTTTCGCGTAGCAGGGAACGCATCTTTGCAAATGCTGGTGTGAAGCGCAATTCATGATCGATTAGGGCGAACTGGTTGGGATGTGCTTTTGCTGCATCGAGCATCCGTTGCGCTTCTCCGATATTCAGCGCAGTAGGCTTTTCGCAGAGGACGTGTTTACCCGCTTCGAGCGCTGCAATTGCCATTTCTGCGTGCAGATTCACCGGGGTTACGATGCTCACGATTTTGACTTCATCATCTGCCAGCACTTCGCGCCAGTCCGCTGTTGCCTTGCTGATACCATAGTCGGCAGCGATTTTGCTGGTCTTTGCGCCATCACGTCCGGCAAGGGCAACAACTTTCAACCCGACGCTATGAAAAACGGGGACTTGCACCCGAACACCCCACCCCGTGCCGATAAGTCCAATACTCATACTTAACCTTTCTAAAAACGAATGAATACACCCAATAGTCGCTGCGTAGCCTGATTTCCTTTCAATAGACAAGCATACGCTTACCCTAGCAACGCCTCCAACATTTCTGTGAAAGCGTCTTCCGGTTCAATAGTCCCGGATTTATCTTCTTGAAGAGCCAAACGCGCTCTCTTGATCCAACGTCGATGCGCAAAACGCTCCATTGCAATCGAGCGATAAATCAATTTCTGGTGAAGAGTTGAAACGCCTTCGGCAAATTTATACATAATGCGCAGCTTTGCATCAAATACGTCCATGCGTTTCTCATATTCATCCAAAAAGGACAAAACCTGATCACGCGAAAACCTGACTTCGGCAAAGAGAAACTTCACCAGCATGATGTTGTGTTCTTCCAGCAACTCGCTTTCGGTCAGAGGCGCTACGATCCAGCGGTCAAGCAATTCTTCGCCCTCTGCCGTGAGGTGATAGACCTTGCGCGATTGGGTCTCGGTAACCACCTGAATTTCGCTGGTGATTATCTCATTTTTCTCAAGACGCTTTAGAGCCGGGTATGTTGCCCCCAAGCTAGCCTTCCAACGATAAAGACCATTTTGTAATGTCGAATTGATGCTGTAACCCGACTGAGGGCCTGTACTCAGTACACCTAACAGAATGTATTCAAGTGTCGTCAAGTCCCGGCTGATTTTCGCGCTCATGGCCTGATTCTCCATTCGATTTGCATTACCTAATACTACAAATCGATATACTAAATTTTTATATAGTATAATTCGCAATAGTGTATTGTCAACCAGACCAAACGTTCTCTAATAACGAGCATTAGACGATCAGGGAATATGATCAATTTGTACTAAATAGCCGATATAGAGGCTTCCATTTCCACTTCTATTACACTCGCTCGCTTGTTGATCCTGCCAATCCTGCCTGATACCATATTCATGTTACAATCTCGCTACGTAATCCTGATGTAAGACATATAACTCTATGACCCGTTGGACGAGTTTCGATCTGATTTTCTTTGATTGCGATAGTACCCTGAGCGCTATTGAAGGGGTAGATGAGCTAGCCCGCCTGAAAGGAAAAGAGGCGCGCGTTGGTCTCCTGACCCAGAAGGCGATGGATGGGCAGCTTGATTTGGGTGACGTATATGGCAAGCGGCTAAAGGCTATCCGTCCGACGCGCGGACAACTCGCCACCATCGAGCAGATGTATATGGATCAGATCGTGCCAGATGCGCGCGAAGTGATCAAAGCACTGCAATTTCTGGGGCGCGAGGTATTCATTATTAGCGGCGGATTGGCTGCTCCGGTACGTGGCTTTGGTGAAAAACTGGGTGTGCCAACCGATAACATCCGTGCGGTGGAACTCGAATTTAACGAACTTTCTGGCGACTGGTGGAAGTATTATCATCCCGGCGCGCAGGCGGCTCAATCCTATCTGGATTTTGATCAGGGGCCATTGACTGTTTCCGCAGGCAAGCCAGACATCATTCAGGAACTCGCTGGCAAGAAATGGGGTCGCCGCATGATGATTGGCGATGGGGCAAGCGACCTGAAAACCAAGAATTATGTCGATCTGTTTGTCGGGTTTGGCGGCGTCGTTCGGCGCGAAAAGGTCGAGAAAGATTCCGACATTTTCGTCTATATTAATGACCTCGCCCCGATTCTGACATTGGCGGCTGGCCCAGAAGGTGGCGAACGGCTACGCGGCACAGAATTTGAAAAAATCTTTCTGCGGGGTCTGGAAATGTGTCGGTTAGCGGCAAGTGTAGGATTTCGGAATGAAGCCCTCGCCAAAGCCTTTCAGGAATCGTTCGGGATTGATGAAGCACCGCAACCGAATAATCGGTGATTGATGGGTCAACTCACAACCAGAGTACGCGATTTTCTCCAAAAAACCGCCCCGTTTCGCCTGTGGCTGATCGTCGGGTTACTGGCTATGGTGGCGGGAATAGCGCTCTCGCTCCGCTTTTTGGATCGCCTGCCCCGTCTGGATACACTGGACGAACTGCATAACTGGGTTGTCCAGTGGACATATGCTCGAACCGGACTGCTTGGCGATTGGTTCTATCGCCAGATGATTCCACTGCCACAGCCGATCTACGACAGCTTTCATATTCCCGCCGCGCTGCTTTTGCGCGTCATTGGTGATGGCTTCTGGCAAGCACGGCTTGCCCGTTTCCTGCTTACTCTGACTGCACTTCCCTTCATCTATAAATCCGGCGAGATGCTCTATGGCAGACGTACCGGGTTGTTTGCCTGCGCGATTACCTTCTTTTTCATCTTGCCGATCAATTATGTTCGTCCCGATTTTGGCGTCGGGATCATGCTCTCCATCGGACTGTATACCTTTCTGGTTGCGGAGAAGCACAACCGTCCGATTTTGCATTATCTGACAGGATTGTTCATCGGGTTGGGGGGCGAGGGGCATCCGTTGGCCTATCGCTTCGGACTGGCATTCGGCCTGATCTATGGTTTCCGCTGGTTATGGGAGATGTATAAACACAAGCGGATATACATTGATGGGCGCGTATTCGCTATTGGCCTCGGCGGTGCAACTGCCATACTAATCTATGTTTCGATCCATCTGCTGCCGGGTTTGGAACAAGGATTGCATTTCGCCAAAAGCTATTCCCCGGCAGGTCAAACTGCGCAGGGACAATTACAAGCCGCAACGGAAATCATCACCCGGCAATTCGAGGTCTGGCGCGAATATCACCCGGCAGAACAGTGGATATTTGCGGCGGGCGTGGTACTGGCGATTTTCCGCTTCCATCGTGGAGATCGGCTGATCCTGTTCATTTTGCTGGTGTCGGAAGTGCTGATGCTGGCAACCTATGCTTATTATCGCGCATTCTATCAAATTCACTTTTTGCCATTGTTCGTCCTCTTGATGGGCAAAGCGCTGGCAGATGGATTCGATTTTCGTGCTGATCCACGCCCCGCCGAAGGGAACAGATCGCGGTTAGTGTTTGCAATGGTGGCGTTTGCGGTGTGCAGTGTTGTGATGATGAATCGCGGTCTGAGCGAAGTCGATCCACAACGCGATGAATTTGAGGACATCGGGCGACAGTTCGCGGCGACCTTCCCGCCGAACGTCCGTGTGATGGCAAATGAAGACTACTTCCTGACCTATACCCATCCCGAATTCTATGGAATCAGCACCGTAGCGACCCCGGCATGGTTCATCGTGGATTTGCAGGATTA
>CAYSOC010000195.1:0-11254 GCA_964432445.1 uncultured Anaerolineaceae bacterium | reverse complement strand
AAAGTCTGCAATACTTGAAGAATGATCTGGTTCGATTTGGATACCTTTGGGGCCACTTTGAAAGACGTAAATCGAACCGCTTTTTTCTTCCAAAGCCATCTTCTTCATCCAGGCGCTTCGGCATTTCTTCTATGCGAAGACGTTCCTCATTGCATTCCCTTGTGAGCGATTCATAGATTTGAGAACGCATTCCATGATCGGTGAACGCTCGCCATAAAATGAGTGTGACCTGATGGGTCTTGCGGCGATAGGTGACAAGACATATGTTCTGGTCGATGAAGGCTTCGAGCAGAGCCGGGAGTGGAACCTCACTGAACGTATTCCAGCGGTTCGCCAGACTATTGAACACCGGAGCGGGAGTGGCAGCGTTTGCCCTCTGGAATGGAAGCCGACAGGCATCTTCGTTCAGCTGAACCAGTAGAGAGGCAGAACAAAGCAGGATATCTGGATCAGATGTATCATAGGCTTAATGGATTTAATTGCTGACTGCGAGATAATTCTATGCAGATTATTACGGATAGCGCCGCAGACCTGACTCCCGAAGACATCCAAACCTGGGGAATCCGTGTAGTGCCTTTGTTTATTGAATTTCCGAATGAAGAACTCTCTGCCTCCGATATTAGCGCCGATCAATTTTATGATCGACTGCGCCGGATGATTCCACAGATTCCGACGAGTTCGCAGCCTTCGCTCGGCCATTTCCTGGATGCTTATGACCGTGCGATTGCCGAAGGTCAGGATGTACTTTCGATTCACCTCTCATCCGGGCTGAGTGGGGTTGTAAATACGGCGAAAGCAGCGGCTAAACAGGTCAATGAAAAGATCGGGCGCACCGCCATTACGGTGATCGATACGCTGGCTCTCTCTGCGCCAGAACGCTTACAGGTGCTGGTTGCAGCAATGGCGCTCAAAGCCGGCTGGTCGCTGGATCGGGTCATCGCTCATTTGAAGCTGGTCCACCAGCAATATGAGGGCGGCTATACGCTCGAAACACTTGATTATCTGGCACGCGGTGGACGCATTGGGCGCGTCGCGGCACTCACAGGCTCAATTCTCAAGATTAAGCCTGTAATCACAGTCGAAAAGACGGATGGCAAATACAGCACGGCAGGGAAGGCACGTACTATTCAGCAAACAATGACCATCATTTTGGAGATGATGTTGGCGGTACACGGATCACAAAAGCCTGTCTGGGCAACCGTGTTGCACGGACAGTTTGCAGAAAAGGCTGAACAGCTTGCAGAAATGATCCGCGCCAGGATGAACGTCGTCCGGCTGGATACGATCCGCATTTCGCCTGTACTTGGCGTCCATACCGGGCCGCAGGTTGTTGGCGCGTGCGTGCTGCCAATGGAATTGATCGAGGGGATAAGTTCCATGCGCTGACACGCTGGATTGTCAATGCGCCGTTGACAGAGCTTTGGAATCAGCAACGCCAGTAACAAAGCACTAGCGAATTGTCCAACCGATCAGTCCATGAAATAGGGCTGTGTTGTGTAACAGCACAGCCCGTGTGTCTATTCGTAACGTAACACGTTGAGTGGACGAACGCGGGTCGGATGCCATGCCACTACCGCCGCACTGATCACCGCCGTGAGGATGGAAAGG
This sequence comes from uncultured Anaerolineaceae bacterium, assembly GCA_964432445.1. Taxonomy (GTDB): domain Bacteria; phylum Chloroflexota; class Anaerolineae; order Aggregatilineales; family UBA2796; genus JBBRMW01. The sequence continues at coordinate 9,646 of CAYSOC010000195.1, read as the reverse complement.
ATAACCATGATGGTGACGATGAACGGCTCAATGACCAGATTCGCGCCCGGTTGAGATACATTGATCAGAGTGACTGCCAGGTATACGCCCACAATCCCCATTGCTGCACCAATCAGCCCGATCAAGATATATTCAAACAAGAGCAGGCGCATCACCCGATTTGCAGTATAGCCTACCGCCTTGAAAATTCCAATGTCGCGGTAACGCTCAATCACGGTCAATCCGGTAGAGTTGGCGATCAGGACTGCCCCCGCGACAAACGCCAATCCTGCAACAGCGATGGCAAAGAGAAACAGCGAACGCAGGAATGAGGCCAAGACATCGTTCATATCCGCTTTGCTGAAGATGAGCGAATCCGGCAGTGCTGTCCCTAGTCGATTCGTTGCCTCCGTCAATTGACTCGCGGGGAGACTCCCTACCACGCGCAACTGTACCCGTTCGCGCCCGATGTTTCGCGCTGCTTCCGCTGTAATGATGATGCTGGAAAGCTCTCCGGCGACATTATCGGAAAAACTGAATCTGGAGTGATAGAAACCTGTGACGGTGAAGATATAGGATTTGCTATCGACTTCAACGGTGAGCGGATCACCGAGTTTCAATTTGCTGTTCATTCTTTCGGGGACGATAGCGCTTGTTGCATCCCCCGCCCAGCGCCCAGAAACCAGATTGAGGTCGGCGTGCCAGTCCTCGCCAGTGCGTCCCTCGATGGAAGTGCTATTACCGTTGACGACATAGCTGGTATAGGTGCGTGCCACATTCTCCTTCTGGAATTGCGCAATCACCGCGTCGGCATGTTCTAATGTGGTATAAGCCATCACGTTATAACCTTCGTCGGAAGGGCGACGAGAGGCGAACTGCGTTTGCGCGTTGTAGATCGTGATGGCGGCGAAGGTCACGGAGAACGTCCCGGCAAATAGCGCAATCACGATCAAGCTAGCCTGACGTTTGCGCTGTTGCAGATTCTTCCGCGCCATGTTGACCATTGGCAGAAGCGGCAACGGCAGTTTCAGAAGAACCCATAGCAGCACCCAGAAGACGCCTTGCAAAATCACGAGCAGCAATGCGCCCCCGATGACGATCAAAATCCCTTCCAGCGGCGACCCTAACACGATCCCGACCATCAGCCCGAACAGTAGCGCAAGGAAGGCATAGACTGTCACCCGCGCCGCCTGAGTACGCCCGGAAAACCGGATTGGAAGGTTGCGGAGCAGTTCTATCGGGCGCACAGCACTAGATACGAGAATCGCCTGAATCCCAAACACTACCGCCGTGAAGAATCCCAGTACAATACTCCCGATCAGGACGCGCGGATCGGGCGACCAGTTCATGAGGAATGCGCCGCTGCTCACCAGTATTTTGATCAGTTGTGCGGTGAGCAGCGAACCGAGTAACCCACCTGCCAAGCCACCAATCAGCCCGATCAATCCCGTCTCCAGACCGATTAGAATGAGCAAATCACGGCTGCGCATCCCTACCGTTTTCAACATCGCAATTTCGAGTTTGCGCCGCGCCAGCATCACCTGCAAGGTATTCGAGATGCCGATCCCGCCAATCAGCAACCCAAGCACACCCGCGCCTTTGAACATCAATTCAAAGAGGTTGACCGCGCTGGAACTGGTTTTGAGTTCGCTGGCTATCGTCACCCGGAGCGGGCTATCCTGCAACACTTTCGCGGCGTTTGGAGCGTTTCCCAGATTGCCGACCACTTCGGTGACAACATCGGTACGATTTTCCAAATGTTTAGCCGTTTCCAGCGAATAATAGACGGCTCTACCTCGCTGATTAGGCGTCGCGCTGATCGTGCCAACGAGTTTCAGGCGGGTCGGGGTCATCTCGCCACCGCCAAGTACAAAGAAGTCACCGGGATGCAGCCCCATCGCCGAGGCCACATCAATCGTGAGGAGCGCATCATCGGACGTTTTCAATACCTCCTGAGCGCTACGTCCGGCGGGTTCGGCAAGGGTAAATTCTCCAGCGATGGGGTACGACTTTGGATCAATGCCCATTACGTCAAACAAGAGAGTCACCCGTCCGCTCGTCATCGAATGCAGATATTCTCCTGAACCTTTGGAGATGAGCGTGTAGCTGGAGAGAACCCCCTGCTTTTGCCAATCGGCCACTTGCGCGACTTGTTGTGCATTGAAATAGCCAAAATTTTCATTGCGGAGGCTCACATCACCACCAGTCTGCAAACGGGTGTCGAACAGCGTGCCACTCAGCAGCGCCTTTGCCAGCGACTGCATTGATACCAGCGACAGGACGCCGAAAGCAATACATACCCCCGCGAGAAGTGTCCGTGTGCCGTCGCGTTGCAGAGAGCGCCACGCATAACGCAGATAGAACCCAAAGCGATTCATGCGAACACCGCCTCGTTCACCAGTTGCCCGTCTACAATATGCAGTGTCCCATCGACGCGCGCTGCGACTGCTGGATCGTGCGTCGCAATGATGATCGTCAATCCGAACTGTCGGCGCAGGTCGGTAAACAGATCAAGTACAGTTTTGCCCATTTCGGTATCCAGATTTCCAGTGGGTTCATCGGCAATCAGAACAGCGGGGTTATTGATCAACGCGCGGGCAATAGCGACGCGCTGCTGCTGCCCACCAGAAAGCTGATTGGGGCGATGATTCAAGCGATCTCCCAAGCCGACGAGTTCGAGGATATGCCGCGCCCGCCGCGACGCATTCATGGAATTGGAACTGGCATATAGCGGCACTTCGACATTTTCCAGCGCGGTCAGCGTCGGAATGAGGTTGAAGGACTGAAAGACCATCCCGATCTTTTCATTTCTGAACTGCGCAAGTTTGGCCTCGCTCAGGCGGGAGATGTCCACGTCGTTGACGATGATCTGCCCACTCGTAGGCGAATCCAATCCCGCCAGTAAGCCTAGTAAGGTTGATTTACCTGATCCCGATGGTCCGGTGATGGCAACCCATGCCCCGGCGGGGATCGCAAACGAGAGTCCTTTCAGGATGTGGATCGGCTCGTCACCTAGCGATAGGGTACGGGTGAGATTTTCGGCCTGAATAATGATCTGCGAGGGATCATTAGATTTTACGAATTGCATCAATTACGCTCCTTGTTCCAGAGTGCAATTTATCAATTCATTGTCAGGACATTTTCACCACATTGTCGCGGAATTGTCGCAAACTCAGCCGCGCCGCGCGACAGGCTGCGGGAAGGTCAACGCGGGTAAGGTCGTGGTAACAGGCAAACGAAGCGTAAATGTCGTGCCGCTGCCGACGGTACTCTCAACTGCAACGGATCCGTTCATTCCTTCGATGAAGGCCTTCACCAGCGCTAATCCCAGTCCGCTTCCGCCATTGATCCGATCCCGATAGTAGCGATCCCAGATGTGTGGCAGATCGTCTGGCGCGATGCCTTCGCCCGTATCGTGTACTTCGATAGCAGCCTGATTATTTTCAACTCGCGCACTAATGATGATCAAGCCACCCGGCTGCGTATAGCGAAGCGCATTGTGCAGCAAATTCAGCAGAGCTTGTTCCAGCCGGGTCGCGTCGGCAGCCAGCGCGGGCAACCAGTTCGGAACAGAATTGATCACCTCTACCCGATGGATACGCCACGCCAGCGGCGAGACGGTTTCCACCACTTTTTGAATCAATGTTACCGCATCGACAGTCGTCAGGCGCAGGGTCAACTGATCTACTTCGGCACGTGAAAATGAAAACAGATCATCGATCAGGTTTTGCAGCCGTTCAATTTCCCGATTAATGATCTCCCAATCGTGGCTCTGAGCAGCAACATGCTCCCCGATTTCGATTTGGCGGCGCAGCGATTCCAGATAGGCGCGCGTGGTTGCAATCGGTGTGCGGAGTTCGTGCGAGACGTTGATCATCATCTCGCGCCGAGATTGGAGCAAGCCCTGCACCGTGTCCTGCTCAGTGCGGAGCGTTTGAATCGTCGTTTCGAGATTGGCGATCATCGCGTTGAAATTGGTCTGCAATTGCGCAATTTCATCCTTCCCGGTGATGGGGACACGCGCGCTAAAGTCGCCATCGCGCGCTGCTTGTGCACCACGAATCAGCGCGTCGAGCCGCCGCCGCATCGGGCGTGCGAACAGGTACGAGACACCGACAGACACGGGCAGAAGCAGAATCAATATGCCAATCACGCCAAGCAGCGCTAGCCCGAACAGTGGCAAAAACATCGTCAGGTGGTACATGAAACCAGACAATGCGCTGGGAACGAAATTGGAAACGGTCATAGTCGGGATCGCCGCCGCAATCGCCAGGAAAAACGGAAATGCGAGCAGCATTTGAAACAGCGTCGCCGCGACCAGATGGGTATGTACCAGCGACCAAATCAGGCGACTCTCGCGCACCTTGCCCCACCAGATCAACAACCGAATTGACACTCGAAAAAAGAAATATGGGAAGTAAATCAGCCCCAGCATCAACACGGCAATGGTAGGTAGGGAAACAAATTCATTGTTGTTAAACCCGAACTGCATTCCTAGCAGGATCAGCAGCGGCACGCAATTTATGATGCTAACACAGGTGAGCAACCGCAAGGTTTCCCCAATCCAGACCCGCCACCAACGCCCCTCAAATTTTCTGAGACGCAGGCTGAAATAGAGCGAACACACCGGATTGATGAAGAAGAGGAATGACATAATGTAGAGTGGGATAATCGCCTGTGCATAAATCAAGATCGTGAGCAGGCTCAATACACCCGTCAACACCAGCGTTTCGAGGATTGCGCGGAAGGCCGGGGCAGTTACAAATCGGGCGGATAAAAACCGTCGCATGGTCTACTCAGTTTTCTTTACGCCAGCGATAGCCAACACCGTAAACGGTTTCCAACAACTCACCGGCCCGTCCTAATTTTTTGCGCAAGCGCAGCACCGCGTTATCTACTGAGCGATCCCCATCGACATACCCCTCGCCCCAGACTGTATCAAGTAGATAGGAACGGCTGAAGACGCGCCCGATGTTCCGCAACAAGAGATGCAATAAGGCAAACTCGGTGCGGGTCAATTCAATCGGGATTCCATCAACAGTGACATTGTGTTCATCCGAGAGCAGGCGAACGCCGCTGGATTCAATCGGTTCATTCCCCAGTCCATGATCAGCGTGTACGGTCTGCTCGATCAGTTCGCGGCGACGCAACATCGCCCGGATACGCGCCACCAGTTCGCGCATACTGAACGGCTTGGTCAGGTAGTCATCCGCGCCCAGTTCCAGACCCATTACGCGATCAATTTCGGCGTCGCGTGCGGTCAGCATCAAGACAGGCACAATCGACTGTTCCCGCAGTAAGCGCAACACCGACAACCCGTCCAGCTTTGGCAGCATCCAATCCAGAATCACTAAACTGACCTCATCAGCCATCGACAGTTTGAGCGCGCTATCGCCATCAGTCGCGTGTAAAACTTCAAACCCATTGGTTTCTAATTCCCGGATGATAACGGTGGCGAGGTCGTGTTCGTCTTCGGCAAGCACAAGTGTGACTTGAGGTGTCATAGATTGTCCTGTTTCATAGATTATATCAGGAATCGTCGAAAGCCTGTGAGCGTTAGAGGGGAGACTCCGATTCGACCTGGCTACCTTTGGGCCACATGGTTCGCAAACTGACATGATTGCCCCGGCTCCGCTGATTACCCTGATCGTGCAACTTCTGTCGTCAGATCAGCAGAGCGTCATTTTCAGGTTATTGCAATAGCTTTACTGCCTCTTCTTTACCCGCCGCAAGCGCAGTATCGTATGGCGTTTTGCCATCGGCTGATCGGGCATCTTTTTTCGCACCGTATTCAAGCAAGAGTTTGATCAACTCGATGTTGCCTTCCTGTGCCGCGCCGTGCAGGGGTGTGAAGCCATCCTGTTGTGCTGCATTGACGGCTGCGCCCGCTTTCAACAACATCCGCACAATGTCTATTGCATTGGATGCAACCGCAGAATGTAACGGCTGTACCATCTGTGTATTGCGCGAAGCAGAATTGACCTCTGCGCCGCGTGCGATCAGTTCGCTTGCTGCGGCAAAATGCCCGAAAAAAGAAGCTAGTCCCAAAGGCTGGAATCCATCGCCTGAATATGCGTTGGCAGAATCAGGGTTTTGATCCAGCAGTTCCCGTAGGCGTTCTGTTTGTCCTGATGCTGCCGCGTCAAAAATATCGAGTTGTGCGCCTTTTTCGATCAATAGCTTTGCGATTTGCGGTTCACTGTAATATATCGCAGTCATCACCCCGGAAATGCCGCTACGCGCATTCACCAACGCTGGCTCGCGCTCCAGCATCTCCTGCACCAGAACCATATCGCCATCCTTGATTGCATCAAACCAGCCTGTATTTGTCATTTTGTGTTGTCTCTATTCAGATAGCAGCACTTTATCACGCGATAGCGGCAAATACTTCTCGGAAATTATCAAAATTGCTGACGATATGTGCGCGGTGACACTCCAAAGCGACGGCTGAACAGCCAGCTAAATGATCCTAAACTCTCGAAGCCAACATCGGCGCAGATTTGAGTTATCGGCGTGTCTGTCGTTGTCAGTAGCGTTTTGGCGTGATTCAGGCGAACATCGATCAAATACTGGTGCGGTGTTTGATTGAATAACTGCTTGAAGGTACGAAGCAGATGGATCGGAGACATCGCTGCGACTTCCGCGATTTGTCGCAGAAGAATTGGCTGTGTGTACATCGCGTCGATGTATTCCCGCGCGAGATGCAGACGGTCATAGAGTTCATGGCGTGTTGCTGCACGCACAAATTGAATCTGTTCAACTTCCGAAAGCGTTTTGTCGTATACCCGAAATAACGCCTGCATCAACTGGAATAGTCGTTCTTCCAGCCATGCCCGATCCCATACCGTGTGGCTCTCACGGAGATGATCCATGAGGGGCGTCACCACTAAATCATTCGGATATGTTTTCTGAAAGAACTGCGGCACTGCGCTATCCAAATGGAACGGATCAGCGAGCAACGTTTCAGTTTTGTGCGTCATGGTGTGCCAGGTGGATTGCGCCAGCGTCGGATCAAAAAATATGCAGAAGGATTCCACCTTCTCGTTCACTTCGATAGTGTATTCCTGCCCATGATTGAGAATCAGCCAGCGGCTATCATCCAGGCGAAACTTCCCGCCGCCAATATCATAAAAGGCTTGTCCAAGCCGGAATGTTTTTATCGAGAGCAGACCGGCTCCGCGCCAGTAATGATAGGATGCGCGTTCATGCAGGATGAAGCCAGACGTGTTGTTTACCGCCACGTTCAGCCCGCCTGTCTGCGGCGTGCCTCGACCACATTGGCGATTTTCTCGATCCGTTGCAGGACGCGCGAAAGCTGCGAAGTGTTTTCTACTTCCATCGTCACAAGCAGGGTAGCGATATTCTTGTTGACATTCACACTCATGTTGGAGAAATTCACACGTTCATCTGCCGCTACGCCGCCAACATCGCGCAGCAATCCTTCCCGATCAAAGGCGATGATCTGCACCTGTACCGGGTAGGTCTTTTCCCCAATGCGTCCCCAATTGACGTTAATCAGACGATCCCGTTCGCTGCTATTGATCACATTTGGGCAATCGGCACGATGTACAGTGACACCCTTGCCGCGTGTGATGAATCCAACAATCGGATCGCCCTGCGTCGGGGAACAACAACGTGCCAATGTAATCAACAAACCTGTCTCGCCAAGAATACTGATACCATCCGAGGCGTTCACAGGTGCAGCCTGGGGTGGCGTTACAGATTGTTGCATGGCAGCGAAGGCAGCGCGTTCCTCGGCTTCCTTTGCCTGTGCGCGTTCCTCTTCTTCCAGCTTGGCGACGATTTGCGCAGCAGTAATATCGCCATAACCGATCATCGCCATAAAATCATCGGTAGCGATGTTGAACATGCGCGCCAGTTGATCGTGTTGCATCTTCTCGTGACCGAGTCGCTTCAACTCCCGATCAACAACTTCGCGCCCCTGCACGATATTCTTTTCGCGTCCCTGTTTGCGGAAATAGGAACGAATCTTCGCCTGTGCGCGCGTGGTTTTGGTATAGCCTAGCGTCAGACTCAGCCAGTCGAGACTTGGGCCGCCACGCTTCGCCGTGATGATTTCCACCCTGTCGCCAGATTTCAGCCGATAATCCAGATTGACCAGATTCCCGTTGATCTTTGCGCCGCGACAGCGATCACCAACTTCGCTGTGGATGTGATAGGCAAAGTCAACTGGCGTTGCGCCTGCGGGCAGGTCGATAATGTCACCCTTCGGCGTGAAGACATAAATCCGCTCTTCCTGCAAAACGTCGTGTTTGAGCAGTTCGACATAATCATCCGCCGTATCTGCGATGTCCTCTTCCATGCCAAATTCCATCATCTGGCGTAGATGCTTGACACGCTTCTCGAACTGCTCATCGTATTTGACGCCTTCCTTATAGCGCCAGTGGGCAGCAACGCCATATTCGGCGTGTTCGTTCATCTCCGGGGTGCGGATTTGAACTTCCAGCACCTTGCCTTCATCGTCATGTACGGCGGTATGCAGGCTCTGATAGAAGTTATCTTTCGGAGCGGCAATGTAATCGTCGAACTCTTCCTTGATGGGCGTCCACATATCATGAACAATGCCTAGTACCTGATAGCAGGCGATCTTGTTGGGGACGATCACGCGAATGGCACGCACATCATAAATCTGGTCAAACGGGACTTTCTTGCGATCCATCTTGCGCGCAATGCTATAGATGTGCTTCGGGCGTCCGCTGATTTGAATATCCTTCATGCCATATTCATCCAGACGGGCGCGCAGTTGATCCGTTTTGCGCTTGATGTAATCGTGACGATCCACGCGCTTCTCATCAATCTGGCGCGCGATCTCCCGATATTTATCCGGGTTGATGTAGCGGAAACTCAGGTCTTCCAGTTCCCATTTCATTTGCCAGATACCGAGACGGTTGGCAAGCGGTGCAAAGATTTCCAGCGTTTCCAGCGCCATCCGCTTCTGGCGTTCTGGCGAGAGATAGCCCAGCGTCCGCATATTGTGCAGCCGATCCGCCAGCTTGATCAGGATGACGCGAATATCTGACCCCATTGCAAGGAACGTCTTACGGAGAAATTCGGCTTCCTTGTTGCGTTCACGTCCCGTTTTCTGGATTTCGGTGGGGAGTTGCTCAACCTTTGTCACGCCATCGACCAGACGCGCCACGCCGAGGCCGAATTCCTTTTCAATATCCTGTAGCGTGATGTTGGTATCTTCAACTACATCATGGAGCAGTGCCGCCGCGAGAACTTCCGCATCCATACGGAGTTCGGCGAGAATGCCTGTCACCGCCAGCGGATGTGTGATATATGGTTCGCCGGACTTCCGCAAAATATCGCCATGCGCGTTTTTGGCGAATGTATAAGCCTTCTCAATAAGTTTGCGTTCCGCGTCTGTCAGGCGCGGTTGAGCTTTAAAAATCGCATCCAGTTCCATGTGCGCGCCGCCTTGCAATTGTTAACTCTATATTATCGCAAAATTGCATCAGCGCCGCGTTAGTGATTGGCAGAAAACCGATTTTGTGTCTAATATGAGTTTTCATCCATAGAGAGTTCAACACAAAATGTCTTTGCTGCAAGTTCAAGACCCTGTTCTGGTTATTGCTTTGAACATTGGATTATATAACGAGTGGTGCAAGTCGTTATAGCGAAAAATGAGCAATGCTGACGTTGA
>CAYSOC010000194.1:10893-11414 GCA_964432445.1 uncultured Anaerolineaceae bacterium | reverse complement strand
ATTGTTTTCTGCCATGCGTGATTCCACGTCAACGGAAGGCATCGACATTCACTCGCTGTCACCCGACATACAACTACCAATTCTCAAGACACTGAGTTCATCTGAGGTTGAAACAAAGAGCATATGGAAAATCGAAGAGCCTGAATATCATTTAGAGGCAATATGTATTCTGTACGCACAGGATGAAAACGACAAAGAATTCTTCGCGGCTTACAACGATCTCTTAGAATTAGCAGATCGCAATGATAACTTCCCGCGTTTTTCACGATCCTACTTGGCGATTCTTCGTACTGTGCGCGGAAAGATTGCTAGATTTGAACAGCTTGCCTATTTTACGGCAAAACGACTTATCAACCGGAAGTTATTGGTGAGAGCAGGGGAGATATTAACTTACACTGGAAGACAATTTCTTCGTACTGATGTACGTGAGCAAGAGTCGCGGGCGGGCATTCGGTACTTTGAAAAAGCTGAAGATTTATTTATTCAAGCAGGCGGGGATGCGATCATCTATGGTTTAAATT
>CAYSOC010000194.1:0-10883 GCA_964432445.1 uncultured Anaerolineaceae bacterium | reverse complement strand
AAATGGACTATTTTTTGGATACTTCATGTTAGGATATTTTGAAGGATTTGGTCGATGTGCGGTCAAACTTCTTGATTGGGCGACAAGTAATGCAAACATTTCCGAACGTGATTTCATCCTCAGAGTCTTGGTAAGAGACACGGTGATTCGAAAAATTCCGGTTCCCGATCTTGCCTGTATCCGCGATAGGGTAGATAAACTGGTGGCAGGAATCGCACTAGAATTCCTTCAGGATGAGCTTCAGATGTTACGATATAAAGCCTGGATTCATTGTTGTCTTGGGGAGCGTTATAATGCTGAAAGAGAGACCCTATATTCCTTAAAAACCTGTGGTTACATTATTGAGCGCCAAGGTAAGTCCGATTCATGGGTACTTAACCAAATTGGTTTGTGCTACGGAAATTTGAACGACCCACTCAAAAAAGTAGTTGCATATCAGGAAGACGCTAGGATTGTAACAAGAGAAAATTATAATGGACAGGCAGTGGCAGTACCATTGCTTAATTTGGCTAATGCTTATATTAATTTGGACCTATATCAGTACGCGGCACCATTATTGAATACAGCTTATAAAGAAACGATTTGGGAGTGCCAATACTGGGATGAGAAACTAAAATTCATTGACTTAACATCGTCTGACCATACGGGTCTAGCAGAAACGGTCAGTGCAATGGCCGCACGAGAAACTTTAGTGCTTATATTGAGGGCTTGGGAAAACTATTTTCAGAAAGTTGATTCAGATAATACCTTAATAGCACAAATTAGAGCAGAAATCTCTGCACTTGAGTCGCAACAGAAAATGCCTAAACTCGTCATAAGCCAACCTATCCTCAAATCATTATCATTTCCTGAAAGTCGGATTGGCTTATCTGAAGCACTAAATGTCAAACCCAACAATGCTCCCACGATTCAACAAATATTAGCGCAAATCCGAGAACTTTCTGGATTAATTAGCCCGGTTGAAGGGATTCAAAATGAGAAGAAAACGGAAAAGCGCAAAAAGCACAAATAGGATTACCTGCAATGATGTCCAATGAAATAAAGGCGCTTGACTATGTTGAACAATTAATTGTGAATAGCAATGGATTGGGTTCAGCAAGTCACATAGAGTTTAGTAACTGGAAATTACAGTTTATCCTGCTTCAGCAAAAGGTTGATACTCTGCCTGGTTTATCTCCAACGGAGGAATATGAAAGAAAGCGAGCATTAGAAGCCCTTAACAAGTTTTCACTTCGTTTTGCGAAAACATCGCTTCCCGATGTGATAGCTAAACAAAATGCTGAATCTAATGATCCCTCGGCAATAGACTGGCAATCCAAACTTGAGAGAAATAAAAAAATGAATGATTCTCCTGTTCGTATATTATTTTTAGCGGCTAATCCGAGCAACACCGACCCATTACGCTTAGATCAGGAAGTCCGAACAATTGATGAGCGATTACAAAGTTCTAAGCATCGAGATAGATTTCAAATTCATCAGCATTGGGCAGTCAGAGTGAGTGATCTTCAAGAGTTACTGCTGCGACACAAACCACACATTGTTCACTTTTCGGGACATGGTAGCAAAAGTGGCCGAATTGTTTTGGAAGATGAGATAGGTTCAGCGACAACGGTTCCCTCAGATGCACTTGGCAATCTCTTTCGTATTCTAAAAAAGGATGTTCGCTGCGTCGTCCTGAATGCTTGCTTTTCGCTCACTCAGGCCGATGCAATTGCTGATGAGATTGACTGTGTTATTGGCATGTCGCAGGCAATTGGAGACGAGTCCGCGATTCAGTTTGCTGGTAGCTTCTATCAGGGTTTGGGGTATGGCGAAAATATAGGTGTTGCTTTTGAGCTTGGGTGTAACGCTATCGATCTAAGTGGCCTCGGTGAGGAGGATAAGCCAAAGTTACTCGCAAGAAAAGATGTGAAAGCTGATAATATCATTTTGTCTAATCGTGAGGATTTATGAGTCAACAGTCAATTGGTTTAAAAGAGTTTATAGACCGGGTTCGGGGAGAATTGCTTGAAGAATATTCTGCTTCAAATCCGAATCCCAGCAAAAAATAAAATTCCGCCACTTATTTTTGAATTGACAACAATTTTGTCGATTCAAAAATAAGTGGCGGAATTTTGGGTCTTCCGCAGGTTTGATATTGCTGGCGAACAGGCTAAATTGGTGCTGCTGTAGGAGATGGAGTACATAAACGGATAAACGGAGAGCGACGAGTTTTGGCGAGCGGTTGGTCATCCAGCCAACGAACGAGGCGCACCAAATTGAGGGCAACGGCGGTCAGGACATGTTGAAGATGGGTTTTGGCAAGTCCCAAGTAGCGAGAGCGCCGTAAGCCAAAAGCGCGTACAGTTTAAGCCTGCTACTATTTTCATGCTTGGTGGTGATTTCTTTCATGGTGACTTGACACAGATCAATCTAGCCTATGAAGAAGTAGATTGGAGAGGCGTAATGCTCTCCAATCTCGGTCAGCTTTGCTTAGTCGGCGGCGGAGTTATCGCCAGCGTTCGTGGAGCTTCTTCCAGCAGAAGGCGCAAGGATACTTACCGGAACGCTACCACTCGCAGTTACCCACTTGCCAGCTATCGGTCTGGCTCCCGTCGGGCCGAACGCAAAACCTATTTCAGGCGTGTTGCCATTGTGTGTGAGTTTCAGTGCAACTAACCCATTTTTCGACCAACCGACGTGGGAAACGCCTGTTGCATTGAAATCCCCTGCAAAGAAGTATGAACCCGTCTGGGCCTGCGAGGCATCAAAATCAATATCACTGAATGGGATACCGTGTCCGTTCACATTGGAGAGGAAAACATGGGTGTTGGATGGACGATAGACGCCAACGCTATCAAAGCCGTTGTCATCCCAATCGCCCGCGATTCCCTGATCCCCTGGATTTCCCATCACCATATCATAATCCGAGAAGCCCGTAGTGAGTTGTTTACGCAGATAAAGAATACCATTCGAGTCACGATAGACACCTGCACCATCATGCGTCATCGTGTTGTCCCAGCGACCTGCCAGTGGTGTATCACCGGGGTTACCCAGTGTCAGCGTATAGTTGGCTGCCGGACTGGTATTGCTATCGCTGAGGAAAAAGACCCCTGTGCTGCTGCGATAGACACCAATAGTATCCACACCGTCGCCATTCCAATCGCCCGCTACTGGAAAATCCGATGGATCGCCCCCAAAGCGCGCAGTAATATCTACACTGCCTGTCGAATTGCTGTTACGCAGGTAGAAGAACCCGGCATTATAGACGCCGATTGTGTCTGGACGTGGCGGGATGGAAGTAGACGTCATAGTCGCAGTGGGAGTGAATGTGGGCGTACTTGCCGGGGTCGGAGTTACTGAACTACACTCAGTTGTATTTGGAGCAATGCTAAGGCTTGGAATCGCCTTAAAAGATGGTTCCGCAATCGTGTAATTCCCCGCTGGTACGCCTAAATCCACACGGGTATTTTCCCAACCAACATTAATATAAGCTCGGACTGTGTAGAGGATTGGAGGACTGTTTGCAGGAAGGGTAATATAGCATGGGTAAATATCCGTGCTAGCACCTGCGTAGACATGGCGAATGATGCTTAGTCGAACCGAACGTGGTGTCGAGCTAAGGTTTCCAATTTTCAGCTTAAGCTCTGCTTTTGTACCATCCACTGTATAGTTAAAAGTTTGGGTCACGCCTGCCCCATCCGAATTGGCAGTCAGTTGAACAATCCCATTTTGAACGGTATAAGTTGTACCGCTTCCGTAGAATGTCCAATTGCCCGGAATATTCGCAAATTGACGATCTCGCGCAAGTTCAACATTATCCTGAGGATAAGGAGCACATTCGGCTGTAGATGGAAGATAGGACGCAACATCAGGGCGCGAAACTAAAACCACATTGTCAACAACAAGCCCACCGCTTGAGGAGACAGGGCCAAACTCTACTTGGATATTCTCCCAATTTATATCGTTTTTGCCTCGGATAGTGGTGTAACCTAGCTGAGTATTTGCAGGCACCGTAAAATTACAGCTTATTGCGCCTGACCATGAGCCAACCCGATGAATGGCAGCCATAAAAGTTTGCGCGCTACTACTCGTGTTACCCAAATAGAAGCTCAATTGAAGAACACTGCCAGAGGTACCCGAGTAATTGCTTGCTTGTGAAACAGTTCCATTACCAGTACCAAGTACAAGTTGTCCCGCGCCATTCACGTATGCAGAATTTTGGTACAACTCCCAATACGCTAATCCATTGCTGAAATCGCTGTTGTGCAGCAAGTTTACATTTGGGGGCGCGGGCGGTGGGGTGTCATTGATATGGAGCAACCACAAGTTCGGTGTGACAAGTTGACCACTACCATTATTGACGCGGACAGCATAGATATTATAGATGCCTTGCCCGTTCCATTGAGCTTCGTTATCATTGCCCAGATAGACGCCAGAATGTGTGAATGAGTATGGCCATTGTGCTGAAACGCCCGCATCATCCAAATAAGTAAAAAAGATAATATCACCCGGTTGACGATTAGCTACGCCTTTTACGATTTGGGCTTTATCGGGGTTGGAATCTACCCAGCTTACCAGTTGGTGATTACCCGACCAATTTACGTTGGGACCCGACAATCCCCCTGCTTGCATCGCGCCGCCAGCTAGCCCAGTGCAAAATCCTGAGCCAATGCCAGGATTATTCCAGTTATTCTGCGCGAAATTGACCGCCGCCGCACGGTTATAGCTCACGGCGGCCTTCGCTGGTTTTACGCTATTCAAAATTGGAACTGTCGATGGTGTTCTTACCCCAGAAAGAACCAGTACAATGAGGAAGACTGTCAGAAGCCGAGGGTGGATTGTAGGAATGGATTTCATTTTGTGTTCTCCGATGTATCGCTAATCATATGCTTAGTATGTGAAAATAAACAATCCCTTCCATATCAATTTTTATTATTTTGTGATATGACTAATTTTAATACAAGATGATATTGCAAAATTTCGCACGATTCCCAGATGAGTTCGGGACTATTGCAGCTTGGTACAATTGCATCTATGAACGCAAAACGATCCGCGACAAATGGGATAGCGTTGCCTTGAGGTTTGCAACGCAACCAATTGGCTGAATTATGCCGTGTGCGATTTTATTGTCCCGTGGAGAAAAACCTGTGTCGGCCTGTCTCATGAAGCCAGTTGGTCGCCCCTTGATCGATTGCCAGCGCCCGCTCTTGATTCATGGGTTCATCAGTAATGACAATAATATCGACAAGCGGATCGGTCTCCTTCGTGGAGTCGCTATGGATTTGGTAGAAAGGGCGCTCCATAATGCGCGCTGCCTCTAGCAGAAAGTCATAGCCAGCACGTCCATCGAGTTCCTGAAACCCCATATGCTCTGTATAGCTCAGAAAAAATTGCGGGATCATCATTCCTCTTTTTGTTTGCAAGTCAGGTACACACGCGCACCTGCTCCGTTCCGATTCGGATAACTTTTGTCCGAAACGTCGATCACGGACATTCCGGTATTGACCAATGCTCGACTGACGTTCGCGCAAACAGGCGCGATCTCATTTCCATTTGCCATCACACGTACTTTGAAAACGCCTGTCGGGAGGCCGTCGCCATCCTCAAAAATCGATCCACTGAATTGACCACGCGCACGGCTGTTATCATCGCCTTCCAACTTTGGTCACTGGAATCCCAATAGTAGCCGGCCCGTTCCAGTAGCGCGTACAGCTCTTCATAAGAAGCGTTCCACTTGACCAATCCGCGTTCCCCAGAAGGAAGCGTCTTGAGCGTTTTCTGAGCCTCAAGCAGTTTGCGTGTTTGTCGCACAAGCTATCCATCTTTTGATTACCATGCGCCGCATTGTAGCCGGGTTTTCAGCGTCTGCGTTTTTGCGCCAAATCTGGATGATGCCGCAGCGCTTCCGATGCTTGATGATGCAACGTGCCACTCTCTTCAAACAATGGACACTCACGAAAAGCGTTTGTATTTGCATCCTCAGACGGCTGCCCTGATCCGGTGATCCGGTCAATTTCGACAAACTCTTCCACATTTTCAGGAATAGCAGCTTTCTCTTTCGGATCAGAAGAGTTTTGGGAATCTACCGGATCACCGACACAAACGGCGTCAGCATCAGTCTCCTGCCCTGATCCGGTAGCTTCCTGCGCCAGATCACCGGATCGGTCTTCGACTTCTGCGGCTTCGTCCTGCTCCAACTCAGTCCAGTCGTCTTCCAGAGTCCGCAACCGAATCCCGCTCAATCCCCAGATGAGGGTGATTTCGCCAGTTTGAGGATCGGTGGCGCGTTGGCGGGTGGCTTTAAGCTGCGGGTGATAGGTCGAGAGGACATCCCGCATTTTCGGACGAGAGACGGGATTCAGACCGTTCTCTTCGCTCCACTGACGGAGGTCAGCATAGAGAGCGGCAGTGCTCTCAAAGGTGCCTTCTGCCACCATGCAGCGTTCTGCCAGCCAAAGTTTGAGGGCGTCGCCATTGGTTTCGATGTCGGTGAGCAGACTTTGCATTTGCGCGCTTTCTGGGTACTTGCGTGTGCGCTGCGCTTGCAGTGCGAGCTGGATGCACGCTGCCGCGAATGCGCCGAGTTCAGGTTGCAGCTTGCCGAGCAGGTGACTGTCCTGTTTCGCCTCAGAGAGTGCATTCGGGCAGTCAAGGATGAGCAGTCGCTTGGTGAGTGCGCCAGACTGGTCGCGGTAGCGCAGGCGATTGTTGGTGGCAAACATAAGTTTAGGCGTCCACACATTGTCCTCGCGCTCGTCCTGATATTTCAGCCACATCGAGACGCCGCCATGCGAGGTCATGCTCTTGAAGAGTTCTTCCCCTTCACCCTGTAGCGCATCCTGCGGAAATTCGTCGAGGCAGACTAGATTGGGTGTACTGTCCACCCATGTCGCCCGACTATTCGCCCCACGACTCTCTGGGGAGAACAGCGTTGAAGTCGCAAACTGTCCCGGTTTGTAACCCAGCGTCAATTGTGCGAGTTTGAGCAGCGTCGTCTTGCCCGAACGCGGCGCTCCAAACAAGACAATCACCTTATGTAACGAGGTGTCTCCGATCAGTGCTGCGCCAATATGAGTCATATAGGCATGTTGTCCACTCTCATCTGGAATAGCGCGATTTAAAAATGAACGAATGTGCGAAAATTCTTGCTCCGGCTCGTAGGCGAATGGCAGGCAGTGCGTCAGTGCGTCAGTGCGTTCATGGGTGCGCAGTTGCAGCGAATCGAGCGGCAGCGTCCCATTCTGGAAGTTAACCAGATGCTTTGCTCCTCTGAACCCCCGAACGCACAACCCACGTGCGTATTTCAACATTCCATCAGTACGATTGGTCGTGGTGACCGGGACACCCACCTGTTGCAACATCTGTGCAGCCTGCACATGCAATGCTTCATCGGTACGCTGGAACTGCCAGTGTGTATTCATCCAGCGTCGCCAACCTGCGCGATCTGCATCCCATGCCAGATCGTTGCCGTACTTATGCCGCCAGAGTTGCGCCAAGTCAAGCAGATCAAGCTTGGGACTACTTTCACTCTTTGCAGTGGGTGTATCAGCAGTTTCTGTTTTAGCCGCCGCTGGTTGTTCTGAGCGATACTCTGGAAAAGGTACGCCTGCGAACTCTGCCGCTTCATGCAGCACTTGTTTGAATTGGGCTGGATTGCGATTATTCCACGAAGACCCAAACAGGTTATAGCCGACCAAATCTAACGCATCTCCGCCCTTATGCGCGTTGTGATGGAACCATGTCCCTTTCTCCAGATTGATCAGGAAGCCGCCATTACCGGGCAACCGAACTTCCTTGCCGTCTACGACACCTTGGACACCGAGAAAATGTTCGGCATAGGCCACTAAATCGAAACGCGCTTTGATGGTGTCGATGAAACTATGATCGGTTGGGGTTGTATCTGTTTTCAGTGCTGCCTCCTCTTTCCGCGTGGTACGTGCGGCAGTCGAGGTTTGAGAAACAGACACAGGCGGTGATGAGGAGGCGATCAACTTTTCGAGCAGTTCTGTTTCGACGGGATCAAGGCAAGCTGGTATGTCGACGATAGCCGAGCGACGATAGGGACGTTCTGGGATGTTGTCCCCCTTGCAAGCAAGTGTGCCGTATAGCTTGATAAGATGGCTTGCACCGACCATCCCAGTATCAACTTTCACTCGCTCATCGCTGAATTTGGCGTCGATCAGTGCCAGAAACCTGCGGACGAGTTCGGTGCTGGCATCATCGTTGGGCAGGTCAACGGGGATGAGCAGGTGCGCGCCATTGCCTGAGTTTGCCATCATGGATGGAATTCCGCGCTGCGCTAACGGCTCGCGGCACGCTGTCGCACGTTCCAGCGCGAACGTGTTTTCTTCATCCGAGGACGAAATCCCTGCCGGACGTACCGGGTCGAAATCGATGAATATCCAGCGGCGGTGCAGCACATCCTTATCGCTGGTGGTCTGTTTGGCGTATTCCTTCACCCGGTTGCTGCTGCGAGCGAGGAGTGCGGGTTGTACCGGATTGACCGTGATGTATACGCCTTCGGCACGCCCTTCGTACCCTGCCGCACACTGGGCGAGTTTATCGAGATCATTGAAATAGCCGCTGTCAGTCTGCTTCCCTTTCAAACCGGGAATACGCAGTTCAACGGTCTGTCCCGGCGCAGCCAGAACAGTCAGGGATTGGCGAATCAGCGCAACAATTTCATTGCGCGACAGTTTCTGGATTTTGGGAACGCTAACAGAAGTGCTGGTCATGGTTCATCTCCGAGCAACGCAAATTCAAATCGAGTTGGCAAAATCTCAACAAGGGAGCATCAAGTTGTTGCGAGGAGACGTGGGGTGTGATATAGTTTCATCAACCACGAAGAACTATATCTGCCTATCACGCCCACCCGCTCATTCTGGTGGGCTTTTTGTTTTATGGTGGAGCGCGTGCTGAATTCATCAGTAAGTCCTCAAAAGGTAAACCCGGGTTTACCTTTTACTTTTCACTCAAATATTGTTCTGCCGATGACAGCAGTTCGTGCATTGACGCAATGCGGGCTTTTGCCACATGTACATTGTTGTTCTGGGCAAGTAGTGCCCGCGCAATGTCGTGGGCTGTAGTATCAGATTGCATCAGTTTCACAAGCTTTATCGCCTTAGCGGGAATTGTTGTGACCGTTTCATCAACAGGCACATCCTCGCCAGCGCACAACTCCTGCACTTGCTTACTCGTGAGTTTAAAATCAATGATTTGGCGCAGGATTTCGCCGTGCAGGTTAGGGGCTAATGGCAACACATAGCGAAGTCGTTTTTCTTCAATACCATGTCGATCTGCAAGCTCCAACGCTTCATCTGACAACCTCAGCAGGTTTTTATAGTGACTGAAGTGCATTTTGCTGATACCACCCATCGCACTAAAAACCGATTCGGTATATTCACGCTTGTTGTACAAATCGAGTTCCAGTGCCTGCCGATAGAAATCATGATTAACAGGATAGTCTGGTATCTCAAAACCATGTACTGACAGGAGCAGTAGCGCTGCCTGCCTCGCCATTGCTACCGCTGTCAAGCCAGTCCGTGAGGTGTTTTCCTTCGCCTGACGAAATACAGAGGCTTTTTTTGTAGGGACAAGAATGCACGGAAGGTTTCCATCGCTGCCAGAGTTTGGGATGAAATCGCGTAGTAACCAGGTTGCCCAGTAGCGCCGCTCTCCAGTTTCGATGCGGTACAAGCGGCTCACCCCCTCAGAAACATCGACAACCGTGAGGGGATTGACCTGTCCGTCATCACGGATAGTTACGGCAAGATTGACCAGATCACGCAGCAGCGATTCTTCGGGAGACATCTCGACAGGCTTGTCGGTTTCCTCAGTCTCATTGTCTGACAGCAGTTCCAGTACGTTGGTGAAGGGTCGGGAACGCTGCCGCGCTGCTACCTGCACCAATTGAATCAGTTCACGGAGAGCTTGCGTCGGCGTGAGTCGTTCCTGATGAAACGCCTGATGAATCGACTCCGGCAGGACGCGACGCGGTTGCACTGGGTGCGGGCGCACCAACTCAAGAATGATCTTTTCCACACGAAGACTACCGTCTGCCAACTCGAATGTCGTTCCCGGTGCAATCATGTCCGCAGTAACGGATGCCAGCAGGTCACTGGCGCGTTGGATATTTGGCTTGGGCATCGCGCCACCTCACGCCTGCGCCGTCAGGCGGCGCACCAGCGAAACCACCAGTTCGGCATAAGCACGACTGGCAGGTGCTTTCGGGTCGTAGGTGAACACACTTTCGTGATTGTGATGGGCATAGGAAACCGCTTCGTTGGCTGGGATCACACCGCAGATCAACTTGCCAAGTACCGGATGCGCTCGTAGGTCTTCGACAAGCTGGGCATGACCTTTGACGCGGTTGTCCATTTTCGTGATCAGGATACCACTGAGGGATAGATGGGGGATGCGCCAACCGTCCCTGATTTCATTGATCTTGTTCACCACCGAGAGCAGCCCAACCGTTTCGAGATAACGTGGTTCGACGGGGATGAGTGCATCCGTCGAAGCAATGAGCGCCATTTCCGTGAGTAAGGAGAAGGAAGGCCGCGTGTCGATGACTACCGCTGCATAGCTGTTCATCAGTTTCGAGAGCGGGTCAGAGATACGGTAGGGTGCGCCAGAGACCCCAATCAACTCACGCTCTGCACCTTCAAGCATCGGCGAGGCGGGCAGCACATGCAAGTCGGCATCCCATGTACTCGGTACGATGCAGTCCAGCATCGTCTGTACTGCGCTCTGCCGCTCGGCAGTGAGTACGGTATACAAACTATTCTGTACACCGAAATCGCGCCGTCCCGTCGTGACCAGCGTTGCGTGTCCCTGACTATCGGTATCAATGAGCAGCACCCGTGCGTTTGGGGCGTTAAGTTGCTTCAATACCCCGGAGATGC
>CAYSOC010000193.1:0-11501 GCA_964432445.1 uncultured Anaerolineaceae bacterium | reverse complement strand
GCGGCGTGCAGGTTGATCGGACGCGACAGGTGGCCTATACCATTAGCGGATTTCTCGCAGGTGTGGCGGGCTTGCTGGTAATGGCGCAAATCAAGGGCGGGACATTCGGGAACGGCCAGGGCTATGAACTGATTTCCATTGCGGCGGTCATCATCGGCGGAACGAGCCTGAATGGTGGACGCGGCAGCATTTGGGGAACGCTAGCGGGCGTCCTCCTGATCACGATGCTCAAAAATGGGCTGGTGCTATTCAGCGTCCCTTGGTTGTGGAATGATATGGCGGTGGGTGCGTTCATCGTCATCGCCGCGATGATCGATATGGAACGCCGTCGTACCAGCCAATACATTGCGCCAGCGATGCCGAATAATGCACCGCTCCCGGCCAAAGAATTTGTACTCCCGCCTGCCCATTCGCTCGACCAGGCATTGAATCGCTTATCGGAGATGGTCACGCAAAAAATCGGACAATCGCAAATGCGTGTATTCCTGTTCGACCATGACGAATGGAACAACCTGCGGCGGCTCGATCAGGGCGCGATAACGGTCAATGACGCGATCCAGCAAGCCTATCTGACGAGCAAGGCCACCCTGACAGGTAACACAATGGTCTTGCCGCTGATTCGCCAGGGCGAAACTATTGGCGTGGTAGAAGTCGAAGCCGCAACGAATCCGAATCAAAAGATGGTTGACGGTTTGAGCCATCTGATCACGCCTATTTCCAGCGATCTGGAAGACCTCTGGCGATTGGAAAGTGGCTGGCTGAGTCGGGAAGTACGTGAAGGATTGCGCCACCTCTCCGATGAAAGCAAGCTGGAAAAAAGCGAGCTTGCCGATTGGTTCCTGCCACCGGGGCAAATTCATCAGCGCGGAACCACCATGAAACGCTGCCTGGCCGAAGCGCTCGATTATCTTGCGCCACCGGAAGGCGATGCGGCTTCGCGTGCTTCCCGTCGGCATCAGATTTTGCATAAAACCTATGTCGAACAGAAAAATGTGGAAGCGATTGTTCTGGAACTTGGTTTGAGTCGCCGCCAGTATTTCTATGATCTGAAAGAGGCGGTAGATGATACTGCCCACCATCTGTTTTCGGTGAAGCGCGCAGGCTAGAAACTATCAGGAGCTTATGAATTTGAAAACATACCTCAAATCCGCCTTGCTTATTTGCTCTGTGGCGCTGGTCGCGGTTATGTCTCTTGCAGGCAAATTATCCAAAACAAATGCTGCGGTTCAACCTACTCCATCCGGTTATGGATATGTGGTGGCTCGCTCCACAGGGGTTGTTGACATTATTGTTGCTTCTGCCCAACAGAACCAGCAAATACTCCAGCAGTTCACTGTGCCGATGCCCGATTTTTATCCTCAACAAAAGCTGATCCATGCGAAAGCAAGCCCAAATGAACAATGGCTACTGCTGGTCTATGATGGGATCAAGGGGACTCGGTTACAGCTTGTCAACATGACGACAAGGCAAAGTGAGTTAATTCGCACAATTACGGGTTCGCATAAAACAGTTCCGGTATGGTCACCAGACAGCAAGTTTATCGCCTATGTGGGAGAACCATTTGTATGTGTCACCCCCGGCCCGACTGTTCCCGGCGTTGGTCAGAGTCGTTATATTTCAAATTCAACAACCGGGTCTAATCAATCGTCAGCCCCCGGACTATATGTTTATGATTTGGCTTCCAAAACGTCCCAATTGATAGTTACCGAGGTTTCTACACAAACCCCCAATATTTTTGTAACCGGATTTTATTGGTCGCCTGATAGCAAAAAGATGTTAATCATCAAAAATGAGGCTTACAGGGGATTAACAGAAAAATTTTTAACTGTCTATTCTTTGGCGGATCAGACAGAGATTACATTTACACAATACTCGCCATCACATCCAATTTGTCAAGGGCAATGGTCACCAAATGGTAATTATTTTAGCTTTGAGCTAAATTGCGATTCAAATTTCAATCAGTATTTTCATGAGATTTTTCTCTACGATACAACACTGTCGCCAAACAGCGATATGTACCCAATAAAACAAATCACGGAAGAAAGCAACCCAGCCGAACCACCGGAAAATTATAGAGCCACAATGTATTCCGTGACTTACAGTACGTTATGGCTTGATGACAATAAACTTTTGGTGGGTGTAGGTAGATACCGCTTTGTGGAAGATATTACGGAGAACGGATCAATTGCCGCTCCACTCGACACAATCCATACAAAACTGCAAGTTTATGATTTGCAAAGCAGGCAAACTTCCGTTCTTTATTCATCCGCAGTTTTTGATCTGGCAAAAGGCCAGACAGAAATTGCATTCAGATCGCTGTCAATCGTTCCAGACGAAAAGAAAAGAATCGCTACGGCTAACCCTAAAACAATTTTAATGCAGTTGAGCGATAAGACGGGAACTGTAACGGCAACCCTTGAAGCAGGCTGTAATTATTTATGGGCTTCATCTCAACCAATTCTGGCCTATGAGGTGCGTTCCTCTATGTATTTTTACTGTGGAAAAGACCTGGAAAAACTTGTTTTTGCGGATCGGGCAAATAATCAGGTCTATTCTTACACATTACCTGCCGAGGATAAAAACGCGATGGTCGTTGGCTGGGTTAAGACAGGCAAGAACGATTAGAGGGCGGAAAGCGCCGGGGTGGTGATTTCATCGCCCGCCAGCAGTGCCGTTTGACGCCCATTTTTCATCACGATGATCCGATCACAAAGCGTTACCAGTTCGGATGGCTCGGAACTCACCAGCAAAATCGCCGTACCCTGTCGTGCCAGATCGGACAGGATGCGGTGAATTTCTATTTTCGCGTTTACGTCGATCCCGCGTGTAGCCTCATCACAAATCAGGATACGCGAACGTACTGCCAGCCAGCGCGACAGGACGAGTTTTTGTTGTGTCCCGCCGGAAAGATGTTGCGCCTGTGTCGCTATCCCCGGCAGTTTGATCCGCAATAACCGAATATAGCGCTCGACCAGTGCGATTTCCTGTTCATGATCGATCAATAGCCCTGCTTGCGACAGCGAAGTCAGGCTGATATTGGCAAGCGCCGACATATCCGGCAGCAATGCCTCCTCGCGCCGGTCTTCTGGCAGGAATCCGATCCCAAGCTGGATTGCATCCTGCGGCGTGCGGATTTGCACTGCGCGTCCCTCCAGAAAAATATCACCGTGTGTCACGGGCGTGAATCCAAAGATAGAACGCACCAGCGCCGTTTTGCCAGAACCAATCGGCCCGGTGATGCCGAGGATTTCCCCGCTATGCAACGAAAACGATATATTCTCAAAGACGGGTGTGCGTCCCAACTGTTCCACTTTCAATAACGGGGATGCACTATCGAACTGCTGGCGCTGACGGGTAAAGGGATGGTTTACACGCCCGGACATGAGCCGAATCAGGTGATCGCGTTTGCAGTCGTGGGTTTGCAGCGTCGCTATCAGTTGCCCATCGCGGAGGACGCTCACCCGATCTGCAATCTCGAACACTTCATCCAGTTGGTGTGTGATATATAGAGTGGCGACGCCTTGCCCCTTGAATACCCGGATAATTTTGAATAGCGCCGATACTTCGGTTGCGGAAAGGGGCGCTGTTGGTTCATCGAGGATCAGCACTTTGGCGGGGACGTGCAGCACTTTGGCGAGTTCTACAATGCGATATTCGGCAATCCCCAGCCCATCGACATATCTATCGGGCGAAATCTGCGCGCCAAGCCGTTGGATCAGGTCGCTGGATTGCGCCCGCATTGTGCGCCAGTCGATCAGCGGAATCCACTTTCGGCGCGGCTCTGTCCCCAGAAAAATATTCTCGGCAACAGTCAGATCAGGAAGAAGACTGTTTTCCTGATGCAAGGTGCGAATGCCTGCCAGCTGTGCATCTTGCGGCGATAGGAAGTGGATGGCCTGACCATCCAGCAGGAGCGCACCGCTATCGGGTTGTTCGACGCCGCTCAGGAGTTTGATCAGGGTGGATTTGCCAGCACCGTTTTCACCAATCAGGGCATGGACTTCGCCCGCGCGAAGTTCCATATTAATCTGATGTAGCGCCTGTGTGCCGGGGTATGCCTTCGACACACGATGCAATTCCAAAAGTGCCACGATTGCGATCCTGATGAATATATTGATGATACCGTTTCAGGAAGGGAGGACGCGAGAGGGATTTTAGCGGGAGCAAATTGCGTATGCCCCCGCTTGAAGGATCGAACCTATTTCCAGTTAATCATTGGCGTCTTGAAGTAATTCACGTCCAGTGCCGACAGCCGCGCACCGTGCGTCCCAAGCCGCACCTGATATTCATCCCAGCCACGTCCTTCCACTGGCGACCAGCCGATTTCTGCATAGCCGGGCAGACGCGGGAACGCCATGTACTCAATATCCTCAATGGTGTTCAACGTTTCTGACCAGAGTGGCGCTTCGACACCGAGAATATCCTTATCTGTAACGCCGCTGACTTCGCTGGCTGGATTCCAGTTGTAGCCAGTCTTTACATCGACCAGCCCAGCCCAATCCAGTCCCAGCTTCGTACTGCGATCATACTTCATATCAAGGTAGGCTTTGGAAGCGGGCGACATGATGATTTTTGCGCCCTGTGCCACCGCCGATTGAATGTACTTGTCGTTTGCCCAATGCTGGATAACGGAGGACGAATCCAGCTTGATTTGTGCCATTTCTTCCCAGCCAATCGGTTGTTTGCCCGCTGCCAACACGATTTTCTGTACCCGTTCCATGAATTTGAGATAGTCTTCGGGCTTGGTGGCCTGCGACTCATCCCCGCCGATGTGAATATATTTCCCCGGCGTGATCGCGGCAAGTTCCTTCACCACATCTTCAACGAACTTGTACGTAATCTCTTTATCCACGCACAGCGAACTGAAGCCCACCTGTGTCTGGGTATAAAGCGCAGGCGCAACACCGTTGCAATTCAATTCGGGATAGGAAGCCAGCGCAGCGTTGGTATGCCCCGGCATGTCGATTTCTGGAATGACGGTGATATAGCGGCTCTGGGCATAGGCGACGATTTCAGAATACTCTTTCTGGGTATAGTAGCCGCCTTCGCCACCACCAACCTCCGTACTACCGCCATAGGTTGCTAGCTTATCCCAGGAGTTGATCACAATGCGCCAGCCCTGATCATCGGACAGATGCAGGTGAAAGCGATTCAGCTTGTAGTAGGCCATCAGGTCAAGATAACGTTTTATATCCTCAACCTTGAAAAAGTGCCGCGCCACATCCAGCATCGCACCGCGCCACGTAAAACGCGGATAATCCCGAATTGTTCCTGTTGGAATCGTCCAGGTTTCTGTCTGTACAGTGCTGCTTTCAATCGCCGCCGGGAAGAGTTGGCGCAGCGTCTGGACACCATAGAACAAGCCTGCTGACCCCGGCGCACGCAATGTTACACCCTCGGCTGTGACCGTCAGTTCGTAGCCTTCATCACCGACAGTTTCATCTACGTTGCCTGTTGCGAGAGTGATATTTCCTTTGGCAGGGGTACTTTTATCGGAGACTATCGGAAATTTGTAGCCTGTGGACGCCTTGAGTTTATCGGCAAGATATTGAGCAACAGCTTTTATCTGCGGTTCGTCTGGTTCGATTATTATAGTGGTATCGGCAGAAATGGTAAATGTTCCGCCTGTCGCTTGGGTGACAACGGGTTTGGGGATGATATTGTCTATTGCATTCGCTGATACCGGAGCCTCAAATTCCAGTATGGCGGGTTGTTGCGTGTTAATGGCGGCCTCCACATATCGAAGATTGGACTGCGCCAAGAGACAGAACAGCGCAGCAGAAACAATAACTATCCGGTTAACCAATGGATGATTCACAAAAAACGCCCTAATTGTATAGTAAGCTATTCTAACTAACTATGATGATCGGCGTCAAGCGACACAATATGGCAACTGTAGGATAAACCCGAAAATGTTATTTCATTGTTGTGCGCTTTGACCAATTGGATAGCTTCGGAAAACTTGGATTAGATTGGGCGTTTGGGCGCTGGCAATGAACTGTTGGAATGGGCAACCTGTTCTAACGGAGTTGGTTTATTACTACTGGACGCCGTGATATTTCAAGAAACAATAGAACATTTTCTCATAAAGTTACTTTTTGCTTCTAGTGAAAATTTAAGTTAGATTAAAACATATTCATTTTAGTAATCATTTGGAGGTTAGAATTCTGTGACACGTCAAAGTAGCGTACAAACTTTAAGTAAAATTGTAGAAACAAAATTAGAAAAGATTGGCGATCTTGAGCAAGAGGTCACATCTAAACAACGCAACAAACTATCCACTTCTCAAGAAGAAGGCTATCTATATGGATATAAAGTTGGGATGCTCAGTCTTTATCGTCTACTATTATGTCTGAATACGGAATCGGAAGATGGAACTCTTTATTTGGGAAAGATTCGCTTAATGTATTGGGTGAATTCTGCAATTGAATGGCTCGAATTTAACAAAAAAGAGGGATTTCAAAACGTTTTTGATTTTAAATTTACAAAACAAAATACTCCGCAATTTTATAAAGGAACAGCATCCGCAATTGAAGAAGTAAAGAACCTCTGTAACATATTTTTGGCCTCTGAAGTGTTGGCTATGCCAGATAATCCACCTGTCGTTACAGAATACAACCCTGATCTCGCTCGTTCATATCTAAATCGTGGTATAAAAATGATTGTAGAAGAGAAAAATTTCCTTGTTGCTATACAAGACTTTACACTTGCAATAGGACATGATAATACTCTTTCTCTTGCATATAACAATCGCGCAATGGCATATAACGCAGTGGATTGGATTGGCGGTTTTTCTAAAGCATTAGATGATGCCAATAAAGCCATCCAAATTGATCCTAACTATCAAGGAAGCTATTTACAAAGAGCAAGAGCCAAATTAGGTTTAAATGATGCTACAGGGGCAATAGAGGATTGTACATTTGTAATTGGAAAAAATTCAAAATATCACGCCGCATATGCTCTTCGTGGAAAGGCAAAAATTATTTTAAATGATTTAGTTGCCGGGATAGAGGACTGTACGAAAGCAATTGAGGGATCAAGGGCTATTGATTTAGAAGATGGAATAAATTATTTTCTGGCACTTGATATAGCAGATGCTTATGCCTATCGTGGTTTGGCCTATAATAAGCGAGATGAATTTGACAAGTGTCTCTACGATTTTAGAGCAGCTATCCGATTAAATCCAAATCATCCAGCTAAACACCGATTGCAGACGTATCTAAATAAACATTCAAAAACTTGAGATTGTCCTAGTTCGCTACTACAAGAATTATTAATTAAGTCTATTCAATCACTCCAGCGCTCAATATAGCCGTTCATTTGCTCCAGATATGGACGGGCATACGGCGAATGAATATTAGGCCAATGCTGGATCGCTTCCTGAAATTCGCGGATTGCCGCAGATCGATCCTTGCGGAGTACGTAAATCGCGCCGCGCACATAGTGGGCTGTTGCATCATCTGGATCACGCTGCAACGCCTGATCGGTGAGCCGAAACGCAACATCAATATCTTTTTGCAGAAAGCGCACCCACGCCAGATTGCTGATTGATCTCGCGGCATTCGGGCGCACGCGATAGACCGCCATAAAATCGGCAAGCGCACCAGTATAATCGCGTCGATTCGCGCGAATTGTGCCGCGCAGTTGATTGGCCTCGATGTTATTTGAATCAAGCCAGAGGGCAATCTCGCAATCCTTCGCAGCCTCCTCGATTGCGTTGTTGCTCAAATAGGCCAGCGCCCGCCCGCTATAAAACAGCGATACGCTCGCATCAAGCTGAATAGCACGATTGAATGACTCAATCGCCCACGCAAGATCGCCATCCTGAATCGCGTAGCTGCCAGCCATCGCGTGCAACAAGGCATTTTCGGGTTCAACGGGCAGGCGTCTATCCAACTCTGCCCGGCTTATATCCAGACCAGGGCTGGAGTGGGTTACCAGGGAAACAGGTTCCGGCGGCGCAGGTAGTTCTATCAACCGCACGCCAAACAAACGGAGAACTGCTGCCGCAAGTTTGGCGCGCAGTTCCCCAAGCCTATTTTGCATAGTCGATGTGGCGCGTCTCGCGGATCACCGACACCTTGATCTGACCTGGATACTGCATCGTTTCCTGAATCTTTGCGGCAATATCGCGGGCGAGTCGCTGCGCTGCGAAGTCGTCTACATCATCGGGGCGCACCATGATACGCACCTCGCGCCCGGCCTGCAACGCGAAACTCTGCTCCACACCGGGGAAGGTGTTGGCGATGTCTTCGAGCATCTTCACGCGCTTGATATAGGTATCCATGCTTTCGCGGCGTGCGCCCGGACGTGCGCCACTGATGGCGTCGGCGGCTTCCACGATAATCGCTTCTACCGAAAGCTGTTCGACTTCGTGGTGATGGCTGGCGATGGCATTGACCACAATATCGGGGACGCCATAGCGCTTGACGAAATCCGCACCGATCAGGGCGTGCGTGCCTTCGATTTCGTGATCCATCGCCTTGCCGATGTCGTGCAGGAGTGCGCCCATGCGTGTGATCGCCTGATCCGCACCGAGTTCTGCCGCGATCATCCCGGCGATGTTTGCCGTTTCGATGCTGTGATGGTGCTGGTTTTGCCCGAAGCTGGTACGGAATTTCAACCGTCCGAGCATCTTCAGGATTTCAGGGTGCAAGGCTGGTACGCCCGCCTGATATGCAGCCGATTCGCCTTCTTCGCGGATGACCTTTTCGACTTCCTTACGGGCATCTTCTACCAGCTTTTCGATGCGTGCCGGGTGAATACGCCCATCGAGTACCAGTTTGCTCAGAGCGCGTTTGGCAACTTCGCGCCGCACCGGGTCGAAGCTGGAAAGGGTGACGGCTTCCGGCGTGTCATCAACGACCACATCCACGCCAGTGGCCTGCTCGAAGGCGCGGATATTACGCCCATTGCGCCCGATGATGCGTCCCTTCATTTCCTCCGAGGGCAGGCTGACAACACTCACTGCGATTTCGCCGCTGGCATCGCCTGCGATACGCTGAATTGCCAATGCGATGATGTCCCGTGCGCGTGTATCGGCTTCGGCCTTGACCTCTTCCTCAACTTCGCGCATCTTTCGCGCCATGTCGGAGCGGGACTCCTGCTCCACAGCGGCGAGGAGTTCGGTACGTGCCTCTTCCTTGCTCATCCCCGCGACGCGCTCCAGTTCGGATTTGCGCGCCTCGAACAACGATTCCACTTCCTTGACCTGTTTATCAACGCGGCTCTGACGCTTGTTCAGTTCACGTTCGCGCTGCTCCATCCGTTCATAACGTTTGTCGAGGTCTTCGCGGCGTCGATCCAGACGCTCGATTTCCTTATCCAGTTCGATGCGGCGTTTCTTTGCGCCTTCTTCGGCTTCCTGTGTGATCTTGAGCGCATCGTCGCGCCCTTTGATACGGTTGCGTTCGGCTTGCGATTCGGAATCACGAACAAGCTGAGAGGCTTGAAGTTCTGCCGTCCGAAGTGCGTTTTCCGCACCTTTCTTCTGCTCTTCGAGCAGGACTTCCCGCCCCTTTACCTCGCCACGCTGCCGCCCCTGTGAGACACCGATAAATGCACCGATGCCCAGGCCGATCAGCAGGCCTACGATCAAAAAGATAATCGTATCCATAACAGGAATTACTCCGGGTAATCATCATCGTTTCGCCCTTTGAAAAAGCCCGTCTCTTCTTCGGAGAATTCCTCGATCAGCCGATCCGTCACCGTGCGCGCAGTATCATAGTCGAAACCACGCCGCGCCAGCAGGCTCCCTACCTTCTGGCGAAAGGTGTATTTATCGTTTCCACGCAGGCGTCGTGCCTTATCCTTTGCCGCGCGATAGGCCGCCTCCGTCGCATCAATTTCAGCCAGAGCTTCGTCGATGATCTCGGTGGCAACACCTTTTTGCCGCAGTTCAAAGCGGAGCGCACGCACGCCCGACGGTCTAAACTCCTGTCGATTGCTGATCCAGAACCGCGTAAAGGCGGCGTCGTCCACATAGCCATGTTCGATCAACCGGGCGATCACGGCGTCGATCACCGGATCATCGATCTTCTTTTCGATCAGGTTCTGGCGGACTTCCGCGATGCTGCGCGGGCGATAGGAGAGAAAAGCAACGGCTCGATCATAAGCCTGGACGACTTCATCACGCTCGTGGAGCGTCTGAATATCGGTATCGCTCAGAAGTTGACCCTTGCGCAGCCGCGCCGCGTCCAACACATTTAACCCGAAGGCAAACTCACCATCGAGATAAACATTGACACGTTCTTTGTTACGCTTCTGGATTTCCAGAGCGGTAATCGTTCCGGCCACGTTGCACGCTCGGTTTTTATCGGCGCGGGAGAATTCTGATCGCTACCAGTACAAATAAATCTTAAGTCACTTTTTCCAATCCTATGATCATTATGCCGTGAAACCGCAAGCCTGGCAAGGTGACAGGGGAAAATGACGAATAGACCCGGCGCTGAAAGGAATATATGAACCCGGCGCTAAAGCACCGGGCTAAACTCAAAGACAGGGTTGTAGACGCGGGTTGCTATCGAACGTGCGATGAATCTATCAGGGTCACTTAAGAATTAATTTCTTCACAGATAGGTTGCCTTATATTTGTGTCTAGCCCGGTGCTTCAGCACCGGGTCTTTATTTTTCCAGTTGTTCCGCGACCAATCGCGTAACGCCTGCCCAACCGTCCTTACGAAAAGAACGCAGGATTTTTCGTTCATCGCTTGTAAGCGCATTTTCTGTCACAACCAACAACGGTTCGTCAGTGCGCCCCATTAGATAATCAACACTCACTTCAAGTTGATCCGCAAGTATCTTCAAATAGTTTCCAGATGGATCAATCTGTGCAAGTTCATATTTGCTGATTTGTGCTTCACCCATCCCGCAAAGCCGTGCAAGTTCGCGTTGTGTCAGACCACGTCTTTCGCGGAGTTCACGCAATCGATCTGGTCTAATGGAAATGCTTGACATATGGAAAAATGCAACCTAAAATATTAGCATATAATGCAAAATTGCATTGTGGATTGATAAGACATAGCGGGATAATCTTTGGTTGGACTCCCGCTATGTAACAACTATTAGGAGTTGTTTCATGCCAATTGTATCTCAATTCGCGTCAGTTTCGTATTCCCTGTTTCCGCCCTATCCGCTGTTAAATGCTCCCCCGCCTCGTCTGCTCTTGCCCGCACCAAAACACACTGCGCCAATCACCATCACTTATACCCATGCCTTGCTCAACGATCTGGATGAAATCAGGCGGCAACACCTGATCGACGCCATGACGACCATGCTGGATGTGTCTGTCGGCTATCTGCTCGATTTGCTCAATCTTGATGCGTTTCGCGCTGGACAAGTCGCCTTTCATCGGGAGATCACCGGGAAGAATCCACCACGTCCACATACGCCCGAAGCCTACAACGCTGAACGTGATGGCGACATTCTGGACTGGTTCATGAATGCGCCGCGTCGCATGGAAGAATCGCGCCAGCAAGCCGAACGCGACCTTGACGCTGTGT
>CAYSOC010000192.1:0-11506 GCA_964432445.1 uncultured Anaerolineaceae bacterium | reverse complement strand
TTGAAAGCAGCAGTTGATGATCCCTCAACCAAAACGCGGGCGCTCGAACTGATCGCGGTGCTGCTCCAAAAAACGCTCTTTGTACCCATTCAAACCGACTGCCGCGCCATTTTGGACGCAAACACGCCTGCTCCGGTTCCTCCTGCGCGCCCGCGTCCGGTGCTACCGTTGATCGGCGCGGTGTTGGTTGGACTGGTGGTTTTGGGGATCAGTGCGTTGATCTTTGCGGCGGCTAATCCACCCAAAGCCACACCTACCATCGGTTTGTTAACAACCAATACGAGCCTACCTGTGGCTACGACTGCCGTTGCGCTACTACCCGCCACGTCAATACCCGCGTCAGCAACAACACTACCCAGTAAATCGCCGCGCCCCACAGAAACCGTGACTGCAACGCTCAAATCCACGTTGCCACCGACTCCTGTGCCACCAACCCTGAGCGTCGGGATTGAGGCCAACCGCAATGTGGACATAGCTACCCCCACCTCAGCACCACCAACAGCCGAAACGTTGCTGAGTATCGAGCAGCTTGCAGCACAAACCGATGTCGCCGAAACCGCGACGGCTGTATTCAACGAGACGCAAACTGCGACCCAATGGACGCGCACGCCCACCGTGACCTTTACGCCCACGATTACGCGCACTCCGACGCCAGACCTCAACGCGAGTCTGGTAGCCTTCCGCACGCAGCAGACGGCAACAGTCGCGGCACAAAAACAGGCAAACCAGACCGCCACTGCAACCCGCTGGACGAGAACGCCAACCTCCACATTTACGCCCTCAGCAACTTTCACTCCCTCAAATACACCCACTCCGACGCTGATTCCGGCAGGGGCGACGCTCACGCCGACAGTGTATGCGCGCACGACCATCAAAGACATTCCATTCGTGTATGTCCCGCGTGGGTGCTTCCAGATGGGTAGTGACTCAAACTACGATTCTGAGAAGCCACAGCACGAGGTCTGCCTCACACAAGGCTTCTACATCGGGGAATTCGAGATCACGAACGCACAATTTACGGCCTACGAAAAGGCAACGGGTAAAAATCGTGCCAGTGTCACCGATTCTTGTAAAGGTGCATCGAACGCTGACAATCAGCCAGTGGTGTGCGTGGCGTGGACAGAAGCGGATGCGTATGCACGCTGGCTTGGCACAAGTTGCCAATTGCCCAGCGAGGCGCAGTGGGAATATGCGGCGCGGAGTCCGGCGAATTTGATTTATCCCTGGGGCAATCAATACGAGGCGGGACGTGCTAACATTGATGAAGTCAACTCGAAGATTGTTGGTGGAAAGTACCTGCAAAAAACATCTCCTGTTGGAAGTTACCCTGGCGGTCAAAGCTGGATCGGGGCGCAGGATATGGCGGGAAATGTCTGGGAATGGGTGAATGATTGGTACGGCAGCAGTTATTACGCTAATCGTCCGAAGCCAGACAACAACCCGACTGGGCCGACGAGCGGGTCATCCCGTGCGTTGCGCGGCGGCTCGTGGAACTTCAATTCTGACATCGCGCGCGCTGCGTTCCGTAGCAACTTCGATCCTGATTATCGTAACTACAATCTCGGCTTTCGGGTGGTGTGTTCTGCCCCTGTTGCGTAGCTCTGCACTCTGTTACTCTGGTCTCTGAATCTCTGATCTTCTGTCCCTCTGAACCGAAGGTCGAGCTTGCTCATCGCGCGAAGCGCGGCATTGGTATGCTGTAAAATCCGCGAAGCGGATCGAAAAACAGCAAAAAAACGGGGTTTTGCAAAAGAACTTATCGCTGTCCTCTTTTTTGCTGTTTTTAGGAATATCCCATTAAGGTTAGGAACCTGGTTTGGTTTCAGATTTCAGGCGGGTGTATTTCTCAGCCAGTGTTCCCTCAACGATTTCCGTAGATTGAATCACCCGTTCCATCCACGTTTCGCGCTCGCTCTGGAAGATATTCTCAACTTCTTCAACAATCTCGGCAATTTGAATTGGATCGTCTTGCTTGCCGGTATCTAAAATCGCAGTCCATTTAATATCGGCAAGACGAAGTTGTTGGTAAGTCCAGCGATAAATCGCATTCGTTTTGCCGATGAGATTGAGATTCATACGCAACCCAATGGTGGTACTAATTGCACCCGTGACGGCCACAAATGGTGCAGTCGGTCCGTATAAAGCCAACAAAGACCCGGCTGCGGCAATAATGCTGCTGACCAATGTCCATCTGTCATCCACATTGAGGTCCTGGACGGCCTTCTTGTCATAGTAATCCATTTGTGATTTTAGACGAAGATCAATATATTGTTGACCCGTCATAGGACTAAACCCGTCATCCGCTTCGGGTTTTCCGCGTAATAACCTGATTTTTTCCTTGATTAAGTCCGGGTTATCAATAGGGGTACTGCCCGGAGCCACAGTTCCTGCCTGGATTGTTTTTGCACTTTCCCCGCGTAGACTTGGCGTACCATACTTCTGAATTTTTGCGCTAACCTGCTTGAGTTGTTCGGCAAATATCAGTGCGCGTCCTTCAGAATTTCGGTAAGCACCAGCATTCATACGAAACAGATAAATCTCACGTCGGTATAATTCGGCTGCCACACGACAGGTCGCCCAGTCTTTGGGCGGAATCTGGGATGCACGAGTCATCAGGATGCCAAGAAACACTGGTAAAACAATAAGGAAACCTTGCAACACTGGTCGAATAACCTGTCGAACAAAATCAATCGTCGTCTCGCCTGTCGATGCGTACACAACGGCAAGGATGCTTAATACTAATCCGAGGTAAATAACAACGGTTCGTCGGCGAACATGAAGCTGTTTCTGGTTCACAGACTCCTGATCGAAATCAAAAAACAATGCCCATGCACTGAGCAGAACTCTATTAGAGGACGTTGGGGCAGGTGGATTACTTTGATCGCCTGTTGGCTGAGAGGACATCATTCTTCTCCTCTGTCGTGCGCAAAAAATCGGACACCCTTTTTATTGTAATGCAGTTCATAATTCGATTCAAACCTGGTAAGTAGCTTTTGTTATTTCCTGATGGCAATCTCTAAAGTTGATAGACTCAATCAAACGGTTATATATCCAGAAAGCAGTGGAAACGCCGTCGAATTACGGGCAACGTTTGGAACAAGTAACAGCGTAGCCTCCACGTATCGGCATAGCGGACATGGTTGATCCAGCCTTGTACGCTGGCGTCGAGTTCGTCGAAGCTGATGCGTCCGGCGGCATAATCTTCGATACGATCCGAGAGGCGACGGTGGGCATTGACTACATTCCGGCGCTTGACCAACCGATAATCGGGATAGACGACGAAGCCCAGCCAGGGGATACCATCCCGGCAGGGCATGACTTGTGCTTCCTCCTCATGAATTGTCAGCCGTAATCCTGCCAGTCGTTCGATGATCGCCTGTTTCCACCCGTAAAGCTGTGCTTTGCTGTTCGAGAACAGCGCGAAGTCATCGACATAGCGCAAATACGCGGGACAACGCAGTTCACGCGCTACAAACCAATCAAAAGGATTCAGATAACAATTCGACCAGAATTGCGAAGTCAGATTGCCGATGGGCAGCCCGCGTGGACGCCCCGCCGCGAACAGGTCATCGCCGGGAAAATACACCATTTCGTATTCCTCAGCCAGGATACCCGCACCACTGGCAATGATGTGTTCAATGAGCGTCATGGTCGGCGCATCCGGGATATATTTCGCCAATTCTGCCAGCCAGCAGCACAGCGTGATCCAGCGACGGGAAGTGCTTCACGATGTCGGCGCGTAAGACATAGCGATACTGCCGCGCAAAGCTCTGTAAACGGTCAACAGCGGCGTGGGTTCCCTTGCCCTTGCGGTTGGCATAGCTATCCGGGTGAAAGCGCCGCTCGAAAATCGGCACGATCTGGTTGCATAACGCATGATGCACGACGCGATCCCGGAATGGCGCGGCGCTGATCTTGCGGCGTTTCGGTTCATGAATGAAGAAATGCGTATAGCTCCCCGGACGGTACGCCCCGCTCAGGAGATCGGAACGCAGTTCCAGCAAATGATCCGCAAGGTGATAATCGAACCCTGCGGCGGGTAATAATCCCCGTTTACCACGTGCCGCCTTGTGATAGGCTACCAGCAGATTATTCCACGCTGTAACCCGTTTCCAGATCGGAGCATCAATGTCTGCCTCTGTCGAAAAAGACCGCATGGTCATCTTCACCCGCACCTTTGATTTGTTGTCGTGGCTGCTGCCACATATCGAGAGTTTCCCGAAAGAGCAGCGATTTCTTGTCACCCAGCGCCTGATGGGAGCCGCGCTTGATTTTCAGGAAACCATTTTCGAGGCCAATGCACGCAGCTATAAAACACGCCTCGAACGACTGGAAATGGCTGACGCTCACCTGAGCAAATTACGGTTATACCTGCGACTCGCGCACCAATGGCGCTGGTTGAGCAATGGTCAGTATGAGCATGTGAGCCTGATGGTTGCTGAAATTGGGAAATTGCTGGGCGGTTGGCTGAAACAAACCAGAGGGAGTTGAACGAGGGCGGGCGCAACGGGAGCGAATCCAGGCTGCGCCCGATCTTGTATGTGTGCCGGACGCCAGCGCTGCCCTCGGTGGCGCTGTGGCTTGCGTGCCGACCAGACGATCCCGCGCTGTTCCTCACCTTCGCCTCGTCCGGGAAGCCGTAACCGCCCGGAATTGCTGGAACGCCGTGCCGAAATCTCCCGAAGGAGATAACAACACACCGCCGCCTGTCCAATCTATGATATAGAAACGAAGACCGTTTAACCATCACCAATCGCGCTCAGGCCAGTGAAGGGGCAGAGGAGCGTGGGCAGAACACACCACCCGAAAGCCGATATTGTTGTTACGATTATCAGGATTGTTGTTGTTACGGTACGCAGCGCGCGCGTTGTCAGAATTGTTGTTCCACGAGCCGCCGCGCAACGCACGGGACTGCTGCCGGGTCGCCTGACCAGAGTTTCCCCTGATGCTCTCCATAGTACCCTCCTCTCGAAGAAAAACAAAATCCTGCAATTTTCGATCCGCTTCGCGGATTTCGCACCAAACCAATGCCCGGCGCACAGCGCCGGATCAAAGGAACAGAAGATCAGAGTTTCAGAGTTTCAGAGTCCAGAGGGATCAGAGTTCCGAGTCAGGGAACAGGGGCAGAACACACCACCCGAAAGCCGAGACCGAAGTTACGATCAGCAGGAGAGTCGAGGTAACGGTACGCAGCGCGCGCGAAGACAGAAAGGTAGTCCCACGAGCCGCCGCGCAACGCACGGGACTCGTTGTTAGTTAACTTATTACTTTTTCTCTCCTGATATTCATCCAGTGTCCACTCCCAGACATTGCCACTCATATCCAGCACTTGCCAGGGAGATGCACCCTGCGGATAAATACCAACGGCGGTGGTTGTTTCCAGGTAGTACGCTCCGACCTCATAGCCCTTGTACGTTTCATTGATGTTGGCAAACCCACTCTTGTAATCATTGCCCCAGGGATAACGCCGTTCGTCTGTTCCCCGCGCTGCCGCTTCCCATTCATCTTCACGTGGCAACCGCACTTCATAGCCTAGTTTGGCGCTCAACCACCGGCAGAATGCCATCGCGTCGTACCACGACACACACTCACACGGGTGGTTATCGAATTTGAAACGCTGGTCGCCTACCCCTTCAGCTTGCTGTTTCAGCCCATCGGCATGAAGACCCTGCCACCACTTTATGTTGGCAAATCCATTTTTATCTTCAACGAAGGCTTGATACTGTTTATAGGTGACAGGATACCTGGCCATATAGAATGCGCCGAGTTTGGCTTGATGTTTTGGGTTATCGCTGTCCTCATCGCTACCCAACAGGTATGTACCTGCCGGAACCGGACACCAATACTCGCCAATCTGGAAATTGAAATCCAGTATTCCGGGGCGTGGGTCGCCATATTTGTTAATTTCCCGTCCAGCTTCTGCGCGTTCTGCTGGTGGTCGCTTTGGGTCAAGCATGATCGAGAGCAGGCGTTCCTGGTCGAGGGTGTAGCGCGGTTTTACAATGACGGGTACAACAGGCTGATCTGCCAGCAGTTGGGCATAGTCGTTTGGATCATGATTCGTTCCATATTTGGCGGTAAAGGCTTTCCATGCCCGGATCGCGTCGCGCCGCAATCCCGGATTTCCCGCCAAACGCGCAATCGCCAGGTATGCTTTCTGTCGATCCTGTTCATAATCAATCTCTGCCAGACGTTCGGCGGCTTGAATGCCCAATCCGGAAGGATCGGCAATGATCACCTGCTGCAACAGTTTCTTCGCCAGCGCTACATCTTTTTCCAGCGCTTCTACCGCGTTGGCATACACTTCAAAAACGTGTTCCGATTCCTGTCCGGCGCGTAACACGGGAACTGTCGGACGAGTGGGTCGTGTCTGGGGAGCGGGATAGTGACCACGTTCACGGCGCAGCTCAATCTGCCCTAGCGCTCGCTCACTTTTCCCATAGGTCCGTTCAAGAGATATATCGCTCACATTTTCGGCCTGGATTGTACTCAGATGGTCTGGAATCTCCACTGGTTTGAGCATCAACGGCAGGATCGGCTTGTTGAGTGCCTGCGCGTAGCGGAGTTCGGCATCACAGTAGATCGAGCCAAGCGCACGCGGTGTCAGGATAACGATCACACATTCACAATCTTCGATCCCTTTGAGAATCGTTTCCCACCACGAGTCGCCTCCGACCAGCGCTGCTTTGTCAATCCAAACGGCATGATTGCCATCATCGCGCAAACGGTCTGCGAGTTCATAAACATATTGTTTGTCATCGCGTGAATAACTGATAAAGAGTTTCATTGTTTGTCGTTTGTTTCAATGTTGGGTTACAGGATACTCGGCAGGGTCAAAATCTGCAACCAATCCCGGTAGATTCCAGACGTTGCAATCAGTCGTTTTATGCTGCTGCCCACTCTGCGGCCAGAAGTTCGGCCTGTTCCAGCACCAGGTCCGTTGCGTGATCCTGTAAATCCGGTGGATAGCCATATTTTCGTAAGATACGCTTGACTAGTACCCGGATTTTGGCGCGGGCGCTGCTTTTCACTGTCCAGTCAATCGTGACTTGTCCGCGTACCTCGCGCACCAATTCAGTGGCAATCATTGCCAATTGGCGATCCCCCATCACCTGTTTGGCGCTCATGTTGTCTGCCAGCGCATCATAGAAAGCAATCTCATCATCGGTCAATCCCAGTTCATCCCCGCGTTGACTGGAAACCTTGATTTCCTTCGCAATGTCGATCAGTTCCGCGATCACTTGCGCCGCGTCGATGGAACGATTCTGGTAGCGCAGAATCGTTTTTTCCAGCAGTTCCGCGAACGAACGCGCCTGCACCGCATTCTTGCCGGAACGCGATTTGATTTCATCATTCAGCAGCTTTCGGAGCAATTCGAGTGCCAGATTTTTCTGAGGCAAATGACGCACATCTTCCAGAAACTCATCCGACAGAATGGAAACATCCGGCGTCTTGAGGCCAGCGCTACGGAAAATATCGATCACTTCCGGGGAACTGACCGCTTGTGAAACCAGTTGCTTGATCGCGGCGTTTATATCTTCGCTGGTGCGCCCATTCCCTGTTGTTGCCTTGACGAAAGTGGCACGTACTGCCTGAAAGAAAGCCACTTCATCACGAATTGCCAGTGCCTGTTCATCCGGGATCGACAGCGCAAATGCTTTGGTCAACCGGGTCACAGCATCAACATAACGTTTCTTGCCATCATCCTGCCGGAGGATGTGTTCCATCGCAACCGGAATCAAAGCTAGTCGTTCGCCAGGAGTTCCATTTTTGAATTTGCTGTAGTCGAAACGGTAAAAGAAACTCTGCACGATGTCGAATTGGGTAAGCATCACGCCGACAGCCTCATCCTGTCCCTGCGCTGGACTGGCGCTTCCGGCGGCGGTATATTGCTGCACAGCCTGTTGCAGATCGTGGGCAATGCCTAAATAATCCACAATCAGGCCGCCTGGTTTGTCCTTGAACACCCGGTTCACCCGCGCGATGGCCTGCATCAATCCGTGTCCACGCATCGGTTTATCCATATACATCGTGTGCAGCACCGGAACATCGAACCCGGTCAGCCACATATCACGTACAATCACCAGTTTCAGCGGATCGTTCGGGTCTTTGAAACGTTCGGCGATGGCTTTGCGACGCGGTTTATTACGTACATGCGGTTGATAGTGTGCCGGGTCGGTGGCATTCCCGGTCATAATCACTTTGATCGCCCCATTTTCATCCTGATCGCTATGCCATTCGGGGTGCAGCTTGATCAACTGTGCGTAAAGATCAACAGCAATCCGCCGACTCATGCAGACGATCATGCCTTTACCATCCAGCACCTCCAGGCGCTGCGCGAAATGGTGAACAATATCCCCGGCGACCTGTTCCAGGCGTTCCGATGTGCCAACCATCGCTTCCAGTTGGCTCCACTTGCTCTTGAGCCGTTCCTTGCGTTCAAGTTCTTCGCCTTCGGTGGCCTCCTCGAACGATGGATCAAGGGTGGGTCGGAGTTCTTCACGTAGCTTGAGCCGCGCCAACCGTGCTTCATAGTAAATCGGGACGGTAGCGCCATCATCGACAGCGCGTTTGATGTCATAGACATCAATATAGTCTCCGAACACTTGCCGCGTATTGCTGTCTACCGTCTCGACAGGCGTTCCGGTGAAGCCGATAAAAGACGCATTCGGGAGCGCATCGCGGACATATTTGGCGAAGCCATAGCCGATATACGCTTCGGCGGCATTCTCACCGCGCACCACCCGCGCCTCAAACCCATATTGGCTGCGATGCGCTTCATCGGCAATGAAAATAATGTTGCGGCGTTCCGACAACTGCCGATGTTTGCCTTCCAACCCTTCCGGCCTGAATTTCTGAATAGTAGTGAACACCACCCCACCGGACGCCACCTGTAACAATTGCTCCAAATGCGCGTGGCTCTCGGCCTGCGCGGGCGTCTGACGCAACAATTCCTGCCCTGCTGCGAAGGTATCAAAAAGCTGATCGTCCAGGTCATTGCGATCTGTCAGGATTACCAGCGTGGGATTTTCCAACTGCGCCTGCTGAATAATCTTTCCTGCATAGAACAGCATGGACAGGCTCTTGCCTGATCCCTGTGTATGCCAGATGACGCCAACCTTGCGATCCCCTTCGGCCTGTGTCGCTTCCACTGTTTTCTGTACCGCTTTGTTGACCGCGTGATACTGGTGATAGGCGGCGACCTTTTTGGTCAGTTTCGCTTCGGTACGTTCAAAAACGGTGAAATAGCGGATCAGGTCGAGCAGGCGGGAGGGTTCAAACACCCCTTTGATCAGCGTTTCCAATGTGGAAGGTGCAGGCGTTTCCCCGTCTATGGTGCGCCAGGGCTTGAACCATTCCCAACCCGCGCCGAGCGTGCCGAGACGCGCTTCGACGCCATCTGAAATCGCCAACAGCGCATTGTATGGGAACAGCGACGGTATATCGTCCTGATAGGTGCGTAACTGGTTGTAGGCTTTCTGAATCGTTGCGGATTCATCGGCGGCATTTTTGAGTTCAATCACTACTAACGGCAAACCGTTCACGAACAGGATTACATCCGGGCGGCGATTGGTCTTGGCGCGGGTGGTCGGGTTCACATCGGTAATTGTGAACTGGTTAACCGCCAGCCAATCGTTCGCAGCGGGGTTCTGATAATCGACCAGCCAGACCTTATCATGCCGCACCTGCTGACCGATCCGAAAGGAAACATCCACCCCTTCGGTAAGCTGCCGATGAAAAATATGGTTGTTAATCAGGCTGCTTTGTGATTCTACGCGCAAGACCTGACGAATTGCCGTGTCTATCGCTTCCGCACGTGCCGAAGCGGGAATGTGAACATTGATCCGGGTTAGTGCTTCGCGCAACCTGCCGATGAGGATTACTTCGTTGTAACTGGTGCGTTCGGCGGCAGGTTCGCCGGGCGCGATGGTTTCGCCATGCACATAGCCATAGCCGAGATGACGGAGCCATTCGAGCGCCGCCTGTTCGATGGTGTCTTCGTTGAAACGCTTAACACTCATCAGAATAGAGCAAGTTGTTCAACCGGTGGTTTCTCAATCACCGGAGGCCAAAACACGCCCAAAACGATCCAGGTATTGTATGGAAAAACAGTTCCCATAAAAAATCGTGTGTCCTTCTTCTCGGAACACATCTCATTTAAAAATTTATTTTTGACACTTTCGGCAGCGGCTTTCTCATTGCCCAATCGGTCTATCTCGTTCAGGTATAACACGCCCAGTTCCCAATCTTCGCACATTGCTGTATGTGGTTTTTGGGTGTCTTCACACTCGAAAACATAACTGAATTTCCAGGGGATTTTGCGAAGTGGTTTTTGAGGTTCGCCAAATAATTTCAGTTGATCGAACAACATTTGCCATTCCGGTTTCCAGTCCGGGTCGGCTGGCTCGATCTTCATATCCAGAACACGTTTGGGGCGAACGACACCTAATGAAACATGCTCTTCATCGAAGAGTTGCTTATATTCATTGAGCGTCCGATGTTCCAGCCTGTCAACAAATTTTCGCCGCTCTGCCCAGGCGTTATCGGTGGAGAGCGGCGTACCTAATATCTTGATCGAGTCGAGGTCGGGTTTATGGCTTTCCTTGCGCCTATCGTTTTTGTCGCCACGCGGCGAGAGATTAACTTCGATCCACTGGTACTTACGAAACTGTTGCTGCTTTGGGCGATAGCGGTAGTCGATTGGATACAGCCGTACCCACTCGTTCTGCTCGGTGATCCCCGCTGTGCAGATGAGTTCCTGATAGCCCACCGACGGGTGTGGGTAGGTCATCACAGTGATCAATACTTTGGTTGGCTGACTGCCGCTGTTCATAGAGCGCCTTCAAGTCGTCTGCAACGATGCTTTCCAATTCAAAAGTAATAACCCAGACCTCAGCCTCTAAATCGGCTTTTTCGCCGTGTATTGCGTGCCACGCCGCGAAAAAAGCCTGACGCGACGTAAAGCCTTCCGCTTTCGCATCACGTATCTTAATAGAGGATACCTTTTCTCGTTTCAAATTGGTAATTTTAATACGTGCTACTGCTTTTTTGCCCCGTCCCGGCTGTACAGCATAGCTCTTTCCAACCTCATAGACACGCCGTTTACCGGGGGTTTGGACACAAATAACAGCGCCGAGGAGCGATTGTTCGACACTCAGGTACTCTCCCGGCTTGACCAGTCGGCGGGTCTGCGTCTTTTGAGACGACAGCACATTATCCAGCGTATGCGCAAAAATCATGATTGCATTAATCCGTTACGATAAAACGTTACAGCTATAACTATAGCTCAATTGTTTTACATGGCAACGGTAAGCTGTGAAGAAAGACGCAATTGAGATTCTGGAACGCCGCCTATTCGATAGTGGCATCGTTGAATCTCAAGTAAATAACGCCTCTCGATGGTTAGAATTGATATTTACTACGCCCGTTTGGATTTCGCTTCGGCGCAGCAATTTTACCTTTTTGATATGTCCGTCGGCGACGCTGACCAGCAATGACACGCTGG
>CAYSOC010000191.1:0-11702 GCA_964432445.1 uncultured Anaerolineaceae bacterium | reverse complement strand
GGTCATCGGATCGGTCAAAAACGGGATTGACGCAAACGATGTTCAGTTGCTGGCGATCAAAAGTACGCTGGATTTTTTTACGTCGATTGCGTTTGCCGCCTCGCTTGGGATCGGAGTGGCATTTTCGATCATCCCAACGATTGTGATTCAGGGCGGGTTTGCAATAATCGGGATCGCTTTTGCCAGCGCCCTGTCTGCAAGCGGCGCACTGCGCGCAGATAATATGTATCTGCGTGAACTGACAGGTGTCGGTGGTGTGATGTTGCTGGGAATCGCCCTGATTCTCCTGAATCTGAAACAGGTGAAGGTAGCGAACTTCCTGCCCGGTCTGATCACGACGCCGCTGCTGGTGTTGATCGCTACCGCAATCGGGATCAATATCTATCCATTGTGATTGATTTCTCTTCGGACACGGATTGTTGTGCGCCCCTCTAGCGATTTCTAAAACATACCAAACTGCCCCACTTTCTCAATGGGGCAGTTTCTCATATTCCAAACCTGAGATGTTTTACAGGTTTAA
This sequence comes from uncultured Anaerolineaceae bacterium, assembly GCA_964432445.1. GTDB lineage: Bacteria > Chloroflexota > Anaerolineae > Aggregatilineales > UBA2796 > JBBRMW01. Next base: position 11,182 of record CAYSOC010000191.1, on the reverse strand, counting down.
TCTACAACGACAGGCAGGTCTTTTACTTCGTAGCCCTGTACTGTGCTGTTATAGGCAAGTTTCGGTGGACGCTCAACGCGCAACGTCTCAATACTCAGGAGTTTTTGCAGGAAAATATCCGATTCCTGAATGGCGATGAATGAACCGGGGCAGCGGTGCGCACCATCACCAAAGCTCAGGACAGCATCACCCACCTTGCCCAGCGACGAATGATAAGTGCGTTCCGGGCAGACAGCCTTCGAGTTTTCACCAACCACCACATCATCCAGATTGGAAGCGAAGATATTCAATTCGATCAACGCCCCCGCCGGGATCGTGATTGTCTGATCGTTGCTCTTTACTTCGATAGGTGACTGCGCGCGGCGATAGAGATGCCCAACAATCGGCTCAAGCCGTAGAATTTCGTGAAGGATGGCATACCGTTCTTCCTGTGAGCCGACCAGCATCCGCTTCCGCAGGTGAGGGTTTTCCATCAGGTGCAGCAGCGCCACACAGATAAATTCGCGCGTTGTGACCATTCCCGCCACACCATAAACGATACACTCTGTCAGGATTTCAACATCGCTGTAATTCCGCGCAATCAGATAGGAAATCACGTCGTTTTGAGGATTCTTGCGGTGCGCGCGGATGGATGGCTTCACGTCCAGCATCAGGAATTTGAGTGTAGGAAGCTGGCTCAAGAACAACTGAAGTTTGTTTGGCTTGCGTCCGGGTTCGATTTTGATGTTCGTGGAAGTGTTCAACAATCCGATCAAACGATTGTTCAAACCGGGGAGAGCGCTGGTTGTCAGGCCAACCACCTTTGCCGCCACTTTCATCGCCATTTCCATCGTGAGATCGTTCAGGTTGGCGCGTTTGTCTTTTTTCAGTTTGTCGATTAATTGATCGGCGAATTCGTGCATGAATTCCCGATATTGTTTATCGGTGATGGCGGGCGTGAAAAATTTATTCGTTTCACGACGCATCTGGTGATGAACTTCGCCATCGAGAAACAGAATCGGGGGATTCTGGAGCATCCCTCTGGTTTCAGTCATGACCTCTTCGGAATGAAAACCTGCCTGTGTCACCAGTTCGTTGCGCAATACCTGGCGTGCTTCGTCATAGCCCTGAACGTGCCAGACTCCATTTGCGTCAACCTCAATCGGCGCTTTTGACCAGTTTTCTTTGGGGCTGATTTTACGTTGATCCTGTGCAGGGCAAGCCTGCATTTGTTCCTGCTGATCCGCGAGTGGGAGTGTCGCAACCATTCTGATTTTCCTTCATTTTGGGGCGATGCGTTGCTTTATCAACAATATGTCGATAAAATAATCCTAACAAATTTTCAATGAATAACAACTTGCAATTTTGGGTAGACGTTGAATAATCAACAAAAGAGGTGGATATGTCGCGAAAACCAGACCCAAGAGTAATTCGCACACGGCAGATGTTGCGCGAATCGTTGATGTCACTCATCCCTGAATTGGGCTATGACAATCTCACCATTCAGGACATCACCGATAGAGCCGGATTGAATCGTGCCACGTTCTATCTGCATTACAAGGATAAACACGATCTGATCACGCAGATTATCGACAGCGTACTGGACGAACTGGCAGGCGTACTGGATGCTTCGCAGCGCTCAACGGACGATTTGCAGCAAATCTTTGTGCATGTTTTCCAGCATGTAGCGAAGAACGGTGTGTTCTATGAGGTGATGCTACAGGAATCGAGTGTTGCCGATTACGTCCACCGCATTCAGTCCCACATTCAGGAGATCGGAATGCGGGCGCTGATGGCAGGCAATCAGCCAGAGCGAGAAATGCTCACGCCGCCGGAATTGTATATTACGTTCATTGGCTGGGCATATATCGGCGTGGTCAAATGGTGGGTGTTGAACAAGATGCCCTATTCGGCGGAATACATGGCTGCCCAGTTCATCCGGCTGACAATCAGCGGATTGCAGCAGGAATTTGGACTGGGCGATATGATTACAAAAATCGAACAGGGGTTGAGGCAGACTGTGGCGGTGTAGTGTTGTTTATTGGTGTTATTCCTGCAACAGTGCCACGCCGTGCGCCGGGATGTTTACCGTTCCAATCACAGGTTCTTTACTCAGCAAGTCTGTAAACTTCAGATCGCCAAGCCGCACATCTACCGCCTGCGCGTTGTGATTCAGGATAAACAATAACCGCTTTCCATCTTTATAGCGCGCAGAAACTTCCACACCCTTCGGCGCGTTCGCCAGATGTGGCGCGATGCCATGCTGTTTGACTAGATTCCCGTAGAAAATCGAGAGAAAATCTTCACTCGGATCGCTGGCAATGAAATATCCGTTGCCGCTACCAAAGGCGTTTTTGGTAAGCGCAGGCATTCCTGCATAGAAATCATTGCCAAAGGTCGCCAATACTTCCGCGCCTTCACTGTGGATCAAATCGGCAAGGTGTTCACAGGGATACGCGCCAGAGCGATTTGCCATCACAATTGTGTTTTTCTGATCAGGATAGAGCGCATCGATCTCCTCCACCCGGATGCCGAGAATATCTGACAGCGGGCCGGGATACCCTTCATAAGCCAGATCAGTTTCATCCACCACGCCGCTGAAATAGGTCGTGACGAAACTTGCACCAGCTTGTACCGCCGTGCGTACCTTGTCGGCAAAATCGGCTTTCGTCATATACAGCATCGGCGCGACGATCAGCGCATAGTCGCTTAGGTCGGAATCGGGGAATACCACATCAACCGATACATTTTGGCGGTAGAGTGCGCGATAGTGTTTGATCACTGTTGGTAGATATTTTTTATCGTGTACCGGTCCGCTGGCATTCTCTAACGCCCAACGGTTTTCCCAATCGTACATAATGGCGATTTTGGCATCCGTCCCTGCGCCGATAATAGATTCGCCAAGCTGATGCAGTTCCGCGCCCAACTGCGACACTTCGCGGAAAACGCGCGTATCACTGCGCCCGCTGTGTTCGACAACCGCGCCGTGCAGCTTTTCCCAACTGCCACGACTACGCCGCCACTGGAAATATTGCACCGAATCCGCACCGTGTGCGATTGCCAGATAGCTCCACAGACGCAGCACACCGGGACGCTTGAGCGCGTTGAAGGGCTGCCAGTTCTGGCTGCTCGGCGTCTGCTCCATCAACAGAAACGGCTGACCATCTTTCAGGCCACGATTGAGATCATGATGAAAAGCAATTTCAGCGGAATCGGCGTTAGGCCAGGGGTAGCAATCCCACGCGATTACGTCCACTTCCTTCGCCCAGCGTCGATAGTTCAGTGGTGGATACGTTCCCATCATGTTCGTTGTGATAGGGATGTCTGGCGTTGCGGCGCGCAGAATGTCGCGCTCCATTGTATAGCACGCCAGATAGCTTTCCGTCATGAAACGGCGGTAATCCAGCGTGAGGCCGTGAATGCGGTTTTCGCCATTTTCATACGGCGGCGTGATTTGCTCCCAGGCGGTGAATGTCTTGCCCCAGAAGCGTGTCCACCACTTTGAGTTCACACAATCGAGGCTGCCATATTTTTCCTGCAACCAGACACGGAATCCTGCCGCACAATTCTCGCACATGCAGTTTGCGCCATTCTCGCCACCGTATTCGTTGCTGACATGCCAGCACAGTAGCGCCGGGTGATCCTTATAGCGCTCTGCCAGTTTCCCGGCGATATTTGCGGCGAAACGGCGATAGTTCGGGGAGTTCGGGCAATAGTTGACGCGCTTGCCATGATGGTGGCGCACGCCATGATTATCGGCGTATAACACATCGGGATATTTCTGGGACATCCACGCGGGTTGTGTGGCTGTCGGGGTAGCGAGGACAGCGTGCAACCCATGCTGGTGCAAACCATCCATGATTTCATCCAGCCATTCAAAGGTATAGGTATCCTCATCGGGCTGGAGGGATACCCAGCTAAACACGCCAACCGTTGCCGAAGTCATCCCGGCTTTTTTCATCAATTCAAAATCGGTAGGCCAAATTTCCGCAGGCCATTGTTCCGGGTTGTAATCGCCGCCATGCCATAAATAAGGTGCTTTTTGGGAAACAGGAGGATAGGTTTTTGGCAAGATAGCCTCATATGCTTCTAAATGTCCGCAATTGTACAAAAATCCAGACTTTATCGGCAGTCCCGACGATGTATAATTTACAAAGAGCAACGGTAATCGGGACTATGGCTTCATATAATCCATTTTTCAATGAATGGCAGGAATGCCTGCGCGCACACTATCAGCATGTGATCCGTGAAAATGATCTGGTCACAGAGCCGACGCTGCATGGTGTGTTGCTCCGAACCGGGTTCAACGAGGAACAGATCAACAGGTTGCGGTTCGAGGTGCTTGGCGAAGTGCCGGAAGCACCTGTCATTGAAGAAACAATGGTCGAAGAGATCATTGTCGTTGAAGAAATTATTCCGCAACCCGTGCCAGAGATAATTGCGGAACCTGTTGCCGCAGTGGAAGCCGCACCGGAATCTGCCCCTCTGCCAGAGGAAATCATTCCCGAACCGGAGCCACCTCCTGTTGTCGCTCCGAAACCGCCGCCCAAACAACTCTCTCTGTTCTGATCGCGTAGGGATCGCGTCCAAATCGTTTATATTACGGCGGTAAATGGTTCAAATATTCTATCCAAAGGGTAGGGAAACCATTTCCCAAGCTATGATAAACTCATCCTCAAGACTTCCGGGCTGAGGATGCTTTGACGCTTCCATTTTTGAATCTACTCATTGAATCGACAGGTGCGCTGCTCTTTTTTCTGACGGTTTTCATCCTCAGTCAGGCGGCGTTTTTCATCGCGCTTGGGCAACGGATGCGCGGCGCGGGTGAACACACTGCCCGACGCTATACCGTTGCAGCGCTTGGCGTAATTGGCGCGTGGCTGGCATTATTGATCGGCGAAATCGTCGTGCTTGCGGCTCGTTTGCCACAAAACGCGATACTCCCGCCACTGGAACGCGCTGTCAATGCGCTGGTTCTTCTGACCATTGCATGGGGATTTGCAACCGCCGATTCCCCGGTCAATGAAAAACCGATCAACGCGACATTCCTGCTGCTTGGTCTTGGCGTCATTACCAGCTTGATTATCACCTTCGTGCGCTGGATACCCGCACCTGTTGCAGCGGGATTCAATACAACATCGCTAGGGCTGGCATGGACGATCATTCCACTGATGGCAGCAGGAATCGGCGTGGCGATCCTGATTTTGCGGATTCGGATGGTGATTGATGCGCCATTGAAAATTGTGCTGTGCATCGTCGCCGCGATTGGTTACGGATATACCTTATATGCTATCGTCAATGGCAGTCTCGCCGGGGACGAATCGGGCGCGATTCGGTTGGGGATACTGGCCGCAATTCCGCTTTGGCCTGCGGTCATCTATCGTTTTGTGATCAGCCGTCTTGCCCAACAGGTCGATGAAGCCGAACTGCGCGCCCGGTTCGCACCAATTGCCGTCACTGATATTCTGCCGCCTGTCGAAAACTTTGATAACAAGGAAGCGGTTGCCATCCTGAAAGCGCTTGGCGATATGATCGAGCGCGAAGCACCGGAAGACATCCCGATGCAGATCGTCAAGGGGGCAGTCAACGCGCTCAAGGCCGATGTTGCCGCGATCCTCGCACTGGACGATGCCGAATACGCCGATGTGGTTGCCGCGTGGGATAACTTTATGGAACGTCCCATTTCTGCACTGGCAATCAAGATCGAGGAGCAGGCGTCTCTTGTAGGTGCGTTGCACAGCAAGGATCAGCGTGCGCTGCGCCCGGATCGCAATCTGGACGAACTGGCCGATCTCTATACCCGGCTGGATATTCAGCGTATTGGCCCCGCCTATTATCAGGCACTTGTGAAAGACGGCATTGTTGTTGCTGCGATGGTGGTGGCGTTGCCCTATACACAGCGCGAACTCCGCGAAGCCGAACAGAATTTGCTGGCAGCGCTTGCGCCGATTGCCGCACGCCTGTATACGATCAGCCGAAGCGCTGTCCGGCACAAGGATCATGCCGGGATGCGCGCCCTTGAAGCAGCGATCAGAGAAACCCCCGGCGTGATGAGCGCGGCGCGCACCGAGCTACAACACAACCTCGAAGCGGCACGAACCCAGATCAATCAACTCAACAATCGGGTAAAAGAATTACAGATTGAACTCGATTATGAGCGCGCACGTCTGATGGAAATCAGCGGCGAAGGCGACGAGAGCATCACCAAAAAGATGCGTGCCATTTCCGAAGAACGCGCCCATCTTGCCGAGGAACGCGAAGCCTTGCTACAGGCAATTCAGGAAGCGCAGGCCAAACTGCTGATTGAGACACGCCGCGATGACGACGAACTCGTTGAGGCGATGATCGAGCAATTGCGCAAGGAACGCGACGAACTACAGGCGCAAAAAGCCAAACTTGAATCTCAACTGGTCGAAATTCGGGATCGCGGTGTAACACTGCCGCCACCTGCGGTGTTGCGTAAATTGTTGACGACGCTCAGTGAAGATAAGGCGCGACTGGAATCGGAACGCGAAAAACTCACTACCCAGATGACCGAGATCAACGAGCAATTGAAGGCGCTCGGCATCGATGGACCGGGCGCGCTTTCGCAAATGCTGGCGCAGATCACCGAAGAACGCGCCCATTACCGCATCGTTGCGGAACGTGCGTTGGAAGACCGCGAACTTCTAATCGAAGAGCGCAGTCGCCTGAATGAGAAAATCGCTGCCGAGGCCGAACGTGAAGCCAGGTTTGCAGCAATGGAAAAGGCGATTCGGCGTCTCGCGGCAGACCGGGAAGCACTCCTTTCGCAGCGCGATCAATTCAAGCAAAGTGTCAACACGCAGCAGGCCGAACTTGACCGTTGGCAGCAGGAGCGCGCCCGATTTGTGGCGGAAGCTGAATCGCTCCAGGCCGATTTGCAGGAAGCTGTCTTTGAACGCCAGAAGACGCAGGGTGAACTTGCCAAAGTCCTGGAAACACGCAGCCAACTCGAAAAAGAACGGGATCGCCTCACTGCTGAACGCACCACGTTGCAGACCGAGCGCGATCAGATGGATGCCGCTGCATCCGGTAGTCGGGAACTCCTGCAACGCCTCGGCGCAGACGGTATCGGTCAACTCAAGGTGATGATCGACGAACTCACCGAAGAGCGCAGCGATCTGGAACATAAAGTATTACGTTCACAATCCCAGATTGAAACTTTGCGCTCCGAGTTGCAGAAGGCACGGGAGCGGCTGAAAAATTCGATCCCCGTGCCGGAAAAATCATCGGTGGATTCCTCACAGGCTGAGGTGATGCTCTCCATTGCGCAGGAACTTCGCACACCGCTATCTTCCATCGTTGGCTATGTTGACCTGATGCTTGGCGAATCGGTAGGTATTCTTGGCGCATTGCAGCGGCAATTCATGCAGCGTGTCCGGGCGAATGCGGATCGGTTGCACAATTTGTTGGAAGACTTCATTAAAGTCACGGCGATTGATACCGGGCAGTTGCAGCTTCAAAACGGGCAGGTGGATTTGGTCGAGATCATTGATGATGCGATCACCTCTACCCGGACGCAGTTCCGTGAAAAAGGCATCACGCTCAAGATTGACCTGCCAGACGACTTGCCGCCAATTCAGGGCGATGCGGACGCACTGCAAGAGGTCATGGTTCAACTCTTCTCGAATGCCTATCTTGCTTCGCGGACAGATGGCGAAGTCGGTGTCTCGGTATCGCTGGTCTATAACTTCCCTGTTCCATCGAACGCGGGCAAAAATTCTGATCCCAATGAACGGCTCAACGGGGTACTGATTGCGGTGCGCGATCAGGGTGGCGGGATTGCGCCAGAAGATCAGGTGCGTGTATTCAGTCGCCTCTATCGTGCCGATAACCCGCTGATTCAGGGGTTGGGCGATACAGGCGTCGGCCTGAGCATTGCGCGGGCGCTCACAGAGATGCACGGTGGACGTATCTGGGCGGAGTCTGAACCGGGGATCGGCAGCACGTTCAAGCTGATTTTGCCGATTCAGGGCGAACCGATCCCGGTTGAGAAAGAGGAAGACCAAGGATCGTCAGGAGAAATGAATCATGCGTAGGGCAGCACGTAGCGAAGAAATCGCGGTTGCTGTAATCGCAATCAGTATGTTGGGGTTGGCATTGCTGTTTGCGGCTATTCTGACATTGAACCAGACGCCGAAACCGATCACACCAACCGGAACGCTCCCGGCAACGGAAAGCGCTACAACAGCCAATACAATATCTTCGGTCAATGCCAGCCCGATCCCGAATTTGAACGCGAATGTTGCGCCATCGCTTGTCGCCACAGAGAGCGCCACTGCTATATCACTCACCCCGACGGAAATTGTTGTAACGGCAATTCTTGTATCAGCACAGGCGTCAACGGAAACACCCATACCGACGTTAACACCAACATCATCACCGACTACAACACTATCGGCAACCAATACGGCGTCGTTCACTGCTACCGCGACGAACACCAAAACACCTGTACCCAGCTATACGCCGCTGCCAACCAATACGCTGTTACCAACCTACACTCCCTTTCCGACATTTACAGCGAGTTTTATGCCCAGCGCAACGCTCACGCCGACACCTACCAGCACCAGTACACCGACTGCTACACTAACCTATACCCCAACGTACACCGATACACCCACATCAACCCCAACGGAAACGCCCACCAGCACAAACACATTCACCCCTTCACCGACGCCGTGTTTCCTGCGTCCGGGCTATGTCCCCTATGTCGTACAGCCGGGCGATACGCTCTATGGAATTGCGGTTCGGGTTGGGCTATCATTGTCGAGTTTGCAAGCGGCGAACTGTCTGAATACAACGGTGATCCGCGTCGGGCAGATTATTCGCGTACCACCGGGACGCATCTATCCGCCGACAGTGCCACCGCCATTTACACCTTCGCCAACCCGGAGAAAGTGATTTAATGATTACGTTGTATTTCGAGACGCATTCGACATCACTGGATAACGAAGCAAAACTTGCTTCCGGTCATTATGACGTAGCGCTCTCGCCAACCGGGGAAAATCAGGCGCGCGAACTTGGTCAGCGCCATGTTGATCATGCCCTTGATGCCGTGTTCTGCTCCGATTTGCAGCGTTCCTGGCGCACCGCCGAAATAGCCTTCGCTGGTCGCAATCTCAACATTATTCGGGATGACCGCCTGCGCGAATGCGATTATGGCGATCTGACACGCCATCCGACACCGGAAATTGAAGAATGGCGTGTCCGCGCGATCACGCAAAAATTCCCGAATGGTGAAAGTTATGAGGACTGCGCGACACGCCTAAAATCATTTCTGGATGATCTCAAACGGGATTATGCAGGTAAAACTGTATTGTTGATCGGACACCGCGCCACCCATTACGCGCTTGACCATCTGATCAACCACGAGACATTACACGACGCGATCACCAAAAAATTTATCTGGCAACCCGGCTGGCAGTTTCAGCTTTTGGACTGATTGCCGCCCAAGCTGGATACACTTTTTTTACGAGATAGATAGCTATGACGCCAGAACCTGTTTCTCCAATTCGCCTGATGCTTGTCGATGATCATGCAATGGTACGGCAAGGGCTGCGCATGTTCCTCAAACTCGATCCCGGCCTGATCATTGTCGGGGAAGCCAGCAGTGGCGAAGATGCTCTGTTGAAAGTTGCCGATCTTGCGCCAGATGTGATCCTGATGGATTTGCTCCTGCCGAACATGAGCGGGATCGAAACGATCCGCGCGATCATGAACGCACACCCGGAAACGGCGATCCTCGCGCTGACTTCCGTCCTCGAAGATGATTACATTGTGCGGGCGATGCAGGCTGGAGCGGTGGGTTACCTCCTGAAAGACACCGAGGCGGGGGAATTGATTCGCGCAATCCGGGCAGCGGCAAGTGGTCAAATCCAGCTTTCGCCGCGTGTAGCCGCGCGTCTGCTTTCGGAAACGCCCACCACGCCAACGCAGGAAGCCCTCACAGAGCGTGAAGTCGAAGTCCTGAAATTGCTCGCTTTCGGTCAATCCAACCGCCAGATTAGCCAGTCGTTGCAGATCACCGAAAAAACGGTCAAGACACACGTCAGTAATATTCTGGGCAAACTCGGCGTTGTCAGCCGTACCCAAGCCGCGCTCTACGCTGTCAAAATGGGGATTATCCCGCTTGATACCGAATCCTGATATTTATTCGGAGTTACTTCGGGCAGAATCGGAACAGGATATTCTCGCGGCAGCAATCCGCTTTATGGGCTGGGAGACAGAAGCGGTCATAGCGCTGGCATGGCTGGAGACGGATGCTGCTGGAATACCCCAAACCCTGACGACTATCGCCAGCCGCAGGGATAACGCTCCCTGGAATCAGTTTCCATATTTGCATAAACCATTGCGCCCAGACGACCTGCCGACGGGTATGCTATGGATCGGAGAACCAGAACGCTTATTATTCATCGAAAATCTGGAAAACGATGCGCGTCTGCGGCGTCCCTTCGGCGCAATCGCAGCGCAGTTTCCCTATCGTGCGGCGGTGGTATTGCCTATATACTCTGAACAGCATTGGCACGGCGTATTATTTTTTTATTGGTCACAACCGTGTGTATTCAGTGACATGGAACGCGAACGCCTGCAACAGTTATGGATGCCGCTACGCGCAATCGTGGCGCAGCGACACGCGCTCTATGCCGAAAAACGGGCGCGTCAGCAAAATCAACGCATCGCCCGCGATCTCGAAATTGTCATGCAGGTGAGCGCTGCCGCCGCGCAACGGCTGGATAATCAGGAATTGCTGGATACAGCGGTTCGACTGACCAAAACCTATTTCGATTTCTACCATGTCGGCGTCTATCTGCTGGATTCCGCCGGAAAGATGCTGCATCTGACGGCATGGATGACCGATTCACGCCGGAGTTTCTCGCCCGCGATTCGCCATTTGCCGCTGGAATCGCGTTATGCCCTCGTCGCCCGAAGCGCACAGCAGCAACAGGTCGCCAGCTACGACGACACCAGCCGTGCGGCAGATTTCATCCCCAATCTGTTTTTGCCGGAGAGTCGCTCACAGGTCGCGTTACCGATGCGCGTTGGGGATCGCCTGATCGGAATTTTTGATTTGCATCAGCGGATCGAGAATGGATTTCCTGCACAATTGATCGCGGTGTTGAGTACGCTTGCCGATCAGATCGCTGTTGCAGTGCAAAACGCGCGGCTCTATTCACAGGCGCAG
>CAYSOC010000190.1:0-11809 GCA_964432445.1 uncultured Anaerolineaceae bacterium | reverse complement strand
GGCGCGATCCTCGGCGCAGTGATGGGCGTCCTCGGCGCGAATGGGCGCGACAAGCTATCTTTGCTTAGTGGTCCAGAGTTGCAGCCCTTCGGCGCGTGGGTGGAGCAACTTGTCGCGGAATCGACAGGTAAAGAAGGGAAAGGAATCGTCCCGGTAGCGGGCGCGACCATCGGCAACCCGCACGATTATGATGATGATCGGCTGTTCGTCTATTTGCGACTGGAAGAAGAAGTCAACCCGGATGACGAGGTGCGCGCCTTGCAGGAAGCCGGACATCCTCTGGTTACGCTGACGTTGCGGGATCGCTTCGACATCGCACAGGAATTTTTCCGCTGGGAGTTTGCCACTGCGGTTGCCGGACAGCTTTTCGGGATCAATCCGTTTGATGAACCAAATGTCACCGAGAGCAAGAACAATACCAGTCGCCTGCTTGATACCTATATCAAGGAAGGCCACCTGCCGGAAACCGCGCCTGTATTTGTCGAAGATCATGTCAGCCTGTTTGCCAATGGCGATACGGCGGGTTTGCTCGACAAGCTGGTGAGCGAACGCAGCTATCAGGCCGGAAAACTTGGTTCGCATCTCGCGGCGTTTCTCGGTCTGGCGCACTCCGGCGAATACATCGCACTTATGGCCTATATGTCCATGACGCCAGAGCATGTCGAACTGCTGGAAAATATCCGTCGCCGGGTACGGCATACGTTCAAGCGTGCAGTAACACTCGGCTTTGGGCCACGCTTCCTGCATAGCACCGGGCAACTGCACAAGGGCGGGCCGAATAATGGGGTGTTCATTCAGGTCACAGTAGCGGATCATGAAAATCCGGCGATTCCCGAAGCGCCCTATGGATTCGCCACGCTCAAGCAGGCACAGGCAGGCGGCGATATTATCTCGTTGCAACAACATGGACGCCGCGTGGTTCGCCTGCACTTGACCGGAGACGTTGCCGCCGGACTAAAAGCCGTTGATGAAGCGGTAAAGGCGGCCAGCGAGAAACAGAAGTAGAAATACAACCCGTTACTGAAAGTTTAGCCCTCGGCTTCAGCCGGGGGAACAGGTTTTGGTATCGGGAAATAGCATTTAAAAATCCTCTCGGAAAAGGCAAGTGTAATCACGAACACATCCCGTTTTCGTCCGTTTTCTACCCCTCTGATTCTGGCAGCACTGACACTGATTTTCATGATGGCGGTGCTTCGTCCCCCTACCTGAAATGCTACTTGGTGTGGATTAACAAATATCGTAAACCCATTTTGCGTGGTGAGATTGGCAAACGGGTTCGAGAACTGATTCGGCAAACCTGCGCGACGTTGGAGGTCTTCATCCTCAGCGGGCATATTGGGAGGGGCCATTGAAAAATGAGTGCTGGATCACCGGATCAAAGATTCGACTATCAGTACAAATAGAGCGAATGATTGTCGTTTTGCCTAATTGCAGCGTCATCAATTGACATGAAGGGCAACCTCTGCTCTATAATAAAAGGCATGATTAACATATTCAGCGCTAGCGTCACCAAGCATTCCAGGAGTTGTATGATGCGTTCCATAGGAATGGCAGCCTGTTGATGTGCGTCTGAATACCGATTTTTCTGTAACTCATGCGTAACGCCCCGGCTGTGATAGCTGGGGCGTTTTGTTTTCGGAGAACCCATGTGAATCTGCCTGATCAATCACCCAATTTTCAGAATTTGCATACCTATTTTCTGGCAAATGTTTCTCACGAATTCAAGACGCCGCTAGCTTCTTTGCTGGCTTCGCTTGAACTCCTGATCGACAATGAAGACCATCTATCGCGGGAAGAGCGGCATGTCCTTTTGAATTCTGTTCATCTGAGCGCGGCCAGTTTGCAGACACTGGTCAACAATTTACTGGAAAGCACCAGTATTGAAGCCGGACACTTTGTGATCAAACGGAGTCCGCTCCAGATTGGGCAAGTGCTGGCGAATGCGATTGCGGTGGTACAACCGATGCTCGATCAACGGCAGCAATGGCTGGTGTTGACCAAACCGTTCACCCTGCCTGTTCTGCACGCCGATCCGGTACGACTGACGCAAGTCTTCATCAATCTGCTTACCAACGCCAGCAAATACAGTCCGCTGGCACAGAAAATCGATCTCGGTATCGATGTGTTAGATAAAAATATCCTGATTGCGGTAGCAGATCGTGGGGCAGGTATCCCCGAAGCCGAACGCGCTGACGTCTTTCGAGATTTCACACGCCATGCCGCGACGGAGACCGAACAATATGGTTCCGGGCTAGGGCTATCCGTTGTCAAAGCTATCATCGATGGGCATGGCGGCACGGTTAGTATTGAAGATCGCCCCGGTGGCGGCACGATTTTTTGGGTTACTTTGCCGATTGGAGACACACTCCTATGAAAATTCTCGTAGTGGATGATGATTTGACGCTTTCCGAAGTTGTAACCTTTACCCTGCGACGGGCCGGGTTCGACGTGGTGACGGCCTTCGAGGGACACAGTGCTTATCGGTTGTGGCGCAGCGAAGCCCCCGATCTGGTGGTATTGGATATTAAACTACCGGGGATTGATGGACTAACCCTCTGCCGCCGCATCCGGGAAGAGAGCGCAACGCCCGTAATCATCCTGAGCGTACAGGGTGCTGATGAAGATGTAGTAAATGGGCTGGAGATCGGCGCGGATGATTACATCGCCAAGCCCTTCAGCCCAGCGCAGTTAGTCGCACGGGTACGGGCTGTCTTGCGTCGGGCTGGAGTGGCTGCTACTTCTAATATCCTGAAGGTTGACGGTTTTACGCTGGATACCAGTCGCCGCGAGATCACGCACGCTGACAAAGATGAAGCCATTTCGCTCACGCAGTTGGAGTGCAAATTGCTTGAAGCCCTTATGCTCAACAGCGGGCAGGTGCTTTCGGCAGATGCGCTTATCAGCCGGATATGGGGCGCGGGTGGCGCAGATCGGGTTATGCTCAAGCAATTGGTACATCGTTTGCGCCAGAAGATCGAACCTGATCCGACTGCACCCACCTATCTGGAAACCGTGCCGGGCGTTGGTTATGCGTTGGTCGAGCGGGTGGATACACGATGACTAGCATCCCCTGGTTTTCATTACGAGATTTTCCCGAATTTGAAATTGATGCGGAACTGATACGCCAGATTCCGCGCAAGTTGGCTTACTATCATTTGGTATTGCCCCTTTCCGCCGAAGGGGACGAACTTAGTCTGGCTATGGCCGCGCCAGATAGCCCACTGGTGATCGAAATGTTGGAGCGCCTGCTCAACACGACGATTATCCCGGTTCACAGCGCCGAGAGTGAAATCCGTGAGGTATTGGATCGGGTCTGGCGCTACGTACCAACGCCAGCGCCGCAGTTCCTTGTTTGGGGATCAAGCCTGCACGCGCATATGCTCGCGGAACACCTGCGGTTAATCTTCCCGGCAAATATCCTTGATTTGCAGCATGAGGATCAGGATTCGATGCTGTTCTACATGCGGGACGATAAAACAGCCCTCGTTATCATTGATGCGGCGAACATGGATGCGTCTGCATTGCACGTTCTGATTCGAGAATCTGCCAGCCCTGTCTTGTTACTACGCGGTGACATGCCGCCAGAGCGTTATTTTCGCCGGATCATGCTGGCGTTGCGCGGTCACGCTCCCGACCTGAGCGCGCTGGATTGGGTGATCCCGTTGGTAACAAGCCATCATTCAGAGTTATCTTTGCTGGCCGTGACTCCTCCACCCCGCGCTATCCGCACACTGCGCTTGCAACACAGCCTCGCGGCGTTTCTTGATCCGAAGCGCGAACCCGCTCAACATCTTGCGGAATGCACTCAACGGTTGGATAGCGCCGGAATACACGGCTATCTGAAGCTATGTCAGGGCGATCCATTCCTGCAAATTCAGACCGAATTCAGAAATGGAGAATATTCATTGCTGGTGATTGTCTCTGAAGCCTATGGGGAATTTGTGTCTACAGTGGTGCAAACTATTCAAGAGGTTCAACACGCTCACGCAGTTCTGATCGTCAAACCCACTTTGAGCTTGAATACACTGTCGTGAATCCATAAAAACTGTCACCATTTTATCACCGGGCTGGAACCGCTTTTGTCACCATGCCCTGTTATAGTAATCAACGTTGGTGAATGAGGTTTATCAAATGTCTGCATACAAGAATCAGCACAACCCACCCCAAAACACATCTTATGCGATGTGTATGATGTGCTGTTTTTGTTGTAGCGGTTCGCCAGCGTGCCAGTGATACGGCGGTTTACCTACCCGTAACCTGAAAGCCCTGGCTAGACACCGGGGCTTTTTTATTTTTCAGCCAGTCTGTCTAAATCTCAAAAAAGGAAATTTCCAATGGCCGATATTGTGACCATTGCCGGGAGTCCTGCACATCCATCACGCTCATCGGCGCTGCTTGCTCATATCCGCGATCTGTTGAAAGCACGCGATTTAAGCATTGATGCTGTCAATGTGCGCGAATTGCCTGCCGAGGCGCTCCTTTACGCGCAATACGATCACCCTGCGATTGTTGTTGCGCTTGCCCAGGTAGCACAGGCGCGCGCTGTGATCATCGCTACGCCTGTATATAAAGCAGCCTATACGGGCATCCTGAAAGCCTTCCTCGACCTGCTGCCACAGCGTGGACTCGCGGAAAAAGCCGTGTTTCCGATTGCAACAGGCGGCTCTCCGGCACACCTGCTGGTGATTGATTATGCGCTCAAGCCTGTGCTTTCCGCGCTCGGCGCACAGAACGTTTTAAGCGGCTTGTATATTCAAGATGCCCAAATCGAATATAAAACCACTTTCCAATTGGAAACCACTATTGAACAGCGCTTGCAGGAATCCCTCCAAACACTGATCACTACGCTCCGTCCCGAAACTGAATTAATCAAGGTGTAATCGACATGCGTACTCGCCACTTTCTCACGTTCGCTTTGCTCGCTCTACTGCTGATCGCTACCATCCCATTTCAGGCACGCGCTGCTGCCGAACCAAAAGAACTGCGCATCGGCTATCAGCGCAACGGCGTCTGGCCTCTGCTGAAAGCCAAAGGTGTCCTCGAAAAGAAGTTTCCAAATATAAAAGTGAGTTGGGCGGTCTTCCCTGCCGGGCCACAACTATTGGAAGCACTGAACGCAGGCGCAATCGACATTGGTTCGACGGGCGACACGCCGCCGATCTTTGCACAGGCTGCCGGGACGCCGCTCGTCTACGTAGCGCAGGTTGCCGGATCAGGTGCTGGCAGTGCGGTTCTTGTCCCGGAAAACTCGCCGCTCAAGACACTGACCGATCTGAAGGCCAAAAAGGTCGCTTTCCAGAAGGCGTCGAGTTCGCATCTGCTGATCGTCCGTGCATTGGAAAAAGCTGGTCTGACCTATAAAGATATTACTCCGGTGTTCCTTGCGCCCTCGGAGGCACGTGCTGCTTTCCAGAGTGGGAGCATTGATGCCTGGGTGATCTGGGATCCGTTCCGCGCTTCGGCAATCAAGGAACTGAATGCCCGCGCGCTCGTTGAAGGTCAGGATGTATCGAAACTGCGCAGCTTCATCGAAGGTTCAAAGAATTTTGTCAAGGATTACCCCGATACGGTACGGACTGTGGTCGATGAAGTGCGGACATGGCAGGCATGGATTTATCAAAATCAGGATGAGTATGCTGAAATCCTGAGTAAAGAAACAGGCTTGGCTGTGGATGTCATCAAGTTTTCCTTGCGGAGTGAAGTTGTTGAATATCTCTGGCTGGATGAGGCAGGTATCGAATATCAGCAGAAAGTTGCGGATATTTTCTTCAATCTTGGATTGATCCCCGACAAGCTGAATATCAGGGATGTAGTATGGGTTGGCGGGACAAATCCTGCACCTGCTGCGGCAACAGCCATCGCTACCGCCGCGAAATAGATTCCAGATAGACGAGGATCGGGCAGGTGGGGGCTTGCCCGATCTTCGCGCCTGAACCATAGACAAAATTTGATTCGATAGATAACGGAGTGTATACGATGGAAATCAACTGGTTCATTCCCACTGGTGGCGCAGACGGACGCTATCTTGGCACAAAAATCGGTGGACGCAACGCCGACATTACCTATCTGCAACAGATCGCGCAGGCAATTGATAACCTCGGTTTCAAGGGAGCGTTACTCCCTACCGGGCGGCAGTGCGACGATGCGTGGATCACAGCGGCGGCGCTCTCGGCAGTTACGAAGCATATGAAGTTCATCGTCGCGTTTCGCCCCGGCCTGATCGCCCCGGCACTCGCGGCGCGTACCGCCTCGACCTTTGATCGGATCAGCAACGGGCGCGTCTCGGTAAACATCGTCACAGGTGGCAGCGATGCGGATACTGCCGCCGATGGCCTGACCTTGAGCCATGACGAGCGCTATGAACTAACAGAAGAATTTTTGACAATTTTTCGTTCGGTGGCGTCGGGTGAACCTACCACTTTTGAAGGCAAACACCTGAAAATCGTCAACGGGCGCAACATTTTCCCGAATGTGCAGAAGCCCTATCCACCCATCTATTTTGGTGGGTCATCGGACTCGGCGCATCGGGTCGCCGCGAAACACGCCGATTTTTACCTGACATGGGGCGAACCACCACAGCAGGTCGCGGAACAGATCGCCGCCGTGCGCCGCTACGCCGAGGAAGCCGGGCATAAAATCCGGTTCGGGATTCGGCTCCATATCATCGTGCGTGAGACGCAGCGCGAAGCGTGGGATGCCGCCAACGACCTGATCAAATATCTGGATGATAATGCCATTGCACAAGCGCAGACCCTTATGAGTAGTTCGCAGGCGGTTGGTCAGCATCGGATGCAAGCATTGCACGGTGGTAGCCGCGAAAAACTGGAAGTCAGCCCGAATCTTTGGGCGGGTGTCGGTCTGGTGCGTGGAGGCGCGGGAACGGCACTCGTGGGCGACCCGGACACCATCGCGGCACGGATGCAGGAATATGTCGATCTCGGCGTCGAGTCCTTCATTTTCTCTGGTTATCCGCATCTTGAAGAAGCCTATCGCACGGCGGAACTGCTCTTTCCGAAACTGCCGAAGGAATACTTCGAGGGAGCAACACCCCGTAGCGAACTGCGTGCCGGAATCAATGAATTCTCGCCAGAACAATTCTCATTGCTGGCACGACGGTAGGTTCTAAATCAACAACATGATCCGGTGATGGGGAGCCATCGCCGGGATGACGAGGTTTCCAATGACAACGAACGATATTCTGAAAAGTGCGGCTGCGTTACCGCGCCCTTTGCTGAACCATCCCAAATCTGGAATGCGCTTGAAGCCAAACCGGATTTCGCTAATTTTCAATCGCTACTTGATTTATTGGGTAGTTCCTCTCGCCATTTTAATTTTCTGGCAGATCGCGGCGCAATTGGGTTGGATCACGACCCGCATCTTGCCAGCACCCACAACGGTTCTACAAGCGGCGTTCAAGTTGATCACGTCCGGGCAATTATTTACGGATGTGAGCATTAGTACCGGGCGTGCGCTGACCGGCTTGCTGGTTGGTGGGTCGATTGGCTTCCTGCTGGGTATGTCTAATGGCTTGTTTAAACTGAGCGAGAAGTTGTTCGATAGTACCCTGCAAATGATCCGCACGATTCCGAATCTTTCATTGTTGCCATTGGTGATTCTGTGGTTTGGGATCGGAGACGGTGCGCGCTTGTTCCTGATCGCGTTTGGCGTGTTTTTCCCGATTTATATCAACACCTTTCATGGAATACGTAGCGTCGATCCAGGCTTGATCGAAATGGGACGCAGTTATGGCCTTTCGACATGGCAGCTTTTCCGACAGGTAATCTTTCCCGGCGCGTTGCCTTCGATTCTGGTGGGGTTGCGGCTCTCGCTTGGTATTATGTGGCTAACCCTGATTGTAGCTGAAACTGTTGCCGCCGAGTCGGGAATCGGGTTTCTGGCGGCAACGGCACGGGAGTTCATCCGCACCGATACGCTGCTCTTTGTGGTGGTGCTTTATGCGTTGCTTGGCAAACTGTCCGATATGCTCACCCGCTGGCTCGAACGTCGCCTGCTCTGCTGGCAACCCCGCTATCAGACGAAACAGGGATAACCTATCATGGCGATTGCAACCATACCGCGTACCCGCAATATTTCTTTCGCGCTCCATAACGTTGGACGTAATTTTGGCGAAAAACGGGTTCTGAAAAACATCACGCTGGAAGTGAAAGCCGGCGAGTTCATCGCCATTGTAGGCAAAAGCGGCAGCGGCAAGAGTACCCTGCTGCGCCTGCTGGCTGGCCTCGACGAACCCGATGGTGGCGAAATCCTGATTGGAGCCGAACTATTAAATGGCCTGAATATAAAGGCACGGATCGTCTTTCAAGACCCGCGTTTATTGCCGTGGAAGCATGTTGCCGAAAATGTAGCACTTGGGCTACGTGGCGATTGGCAGAAACTGGCAACAGAATCTCTCGCCCATGTTGGTCTGGCGGATCGTATCAACGAATGGCCGACGGTACTTTCCGGCGGCGAAAAGCAGCGCGTCGCATTGGCGCGGGCGCTGGTGACACATCCCCCGCTGCTTTTGCTGGATGAACCACTTGGCGCACTCGATGCTCTGACTCGTGTCGAGATGCAACGCTTAATCGAGCGACTGTGGCGCGAGGATGGTTTTACCGCACTGCTGATTACGCACGATGTCGAAGAGGCAGTAGCACTCGCAGATCGGGTTTTGTTGCTTGAAGATGGGGAGATTGCGCTCGATTTGCCAATTGATCTGCCGCGTCCCCGCCCTCGTGGGAGTGGCGATTTCGGCGTGTTGAAGGAATATATTCTGGGACGGGTGCTGCATACTACCACCTCTTCACCTGGGTAATTGTAAAATGTGAGGATCAACCCAAATTCTTGCAGGTCGATCCTCCATGATCTATCACCACAGTTTTTGACTATTTGCACGTAGATAAGCTATCTTTCAAATGCGTTTGCGTTCTCGTTCAACAATATCCCGCACCCGCCTATCCGACAATCCGAATGTCCGTCCGAGTTCTCGCCATCTTCACCAGCCAGGTAGTTGCGGTAAATTTCAGCGTTGCGTTCAGTCCCGCCGGGGTCATATTACTAATGCCACCACGATCTCTTCGCCTGATTTCCCCGCGTTTGCTATCTCTAAATATACACTTGTCTTGCTTATTAGTCAGTGTTATTCTATTAAAACTACAGCAATCATATAGATCGGGATCAGGTATCGAGGCTAACTCCGTGCATAAGAGACGCACATAGGGGAATGTATGAATGTCGGGATTGTTTCGCGCAATTTTTGCGATACTCGCTTGGCGATAACCCTGTGATTTTGCGGAAGCGTGTACTGAATGATCCGAGACTTTCAAAGCCCACTTCCAGGCAAATTTCGGTGACAGAAAGATCACTTGAGCGGAGCAATTCTATTGCCCGATCAATTCGCCGTTGAATGAGATATTGATGGGGTGTTTGCTTATATACCCGACAGAACAACCGGATGAAATGATAGGGGGAAAAGGCCGTTTCCCGGCTTATAGATTGAATCGTAACCGCATTGGTGTAGTTGGAATCCAGATATGCCCGTGCCATGCGAAGCCGTTCATCATGACTTATATATCGGATGGTTGTCATCAATTTATTCTACAGGCCTCTGGAACATTTGTGCAAACATTATATCATTATTTCTGGATTAATTCTTCATGACACGAAAAAAGACCCGGCGATTGTCTGAAAATGTCTGAAAAAATATATCCGTTCTGGGATATTCCAATCGGAGATATAGGAGGGACGCCCGGAAAGGCGTCCACTGGCAACAATCAGACAGCCGCCTAGAACGCAGCGATCATTCCGAAAATAATGGCAAGCAGGTCGCTCATCGTATCGCCCCTTTCTCGTTGGTGCAGGTGTTCTCTCAAGCGCATACCAACAGTATAGGAGAACCACGACAGGCTGTATATTGTCCGTTCGGGCGATAGCGGGGTTGTACAAACGAACATTGTCTGATGTATATTCGACTCAGGATGGTTTCGTTGTTTTCAGCGCCTTTTCAATCGCCAGCCGCAGTCGTTCCATATCCGCATGAAAATCGGGATCGGGACGCACAGGCAGCGCATTCCGATAAGCGAGTTCGCGGATCGATGGTGGTAAATCGTCGGCTTTGGGCATGGGTGCGCCATTAACCAGAACCGGAATTACGGTTTTGTTGTCTTGCAAACCAAGTTCTACTTCCAGCCGCACAAAATCATTGGGCTGGAAGAGACGTTGTTCCCCATTGGCCTGATCGGTGATTGTCAGATATTGTGTCCCGATCATTACGATTACGACCCCGGAGCGTTTGACGCTGCTATCGAGGCGTTTCCGGTAATCTTCGCCATATTCAATCGACCCAATATCCTTGAATATCGCACCATCCCCGAAATGTTGCGCGAGTTCGTCGCGGATGCGTTCGGTCATATCACGGGTATCAGCACGGCGGTAAGAGATAAAAATGCGATCTGTTCCCCAATCCGGTTTACGTGTTCGGAGCGCAATCAGACCAAACCCTGCAAAGATCACGGTAGCAATAACGGCAAGCGCGGCAATCAGCGGGATCGGATTATTCGGTGTTCGCACGCTGATTTTGAAAGGAATGCGCGTCACAAGGACAGGCGTTGTGTTCGGCTCAAGGTTATGCCGGGCGAAAATCAACACCTCAAAATCGGTGGTGAGCGCGTTGGCAGCTTCACGCGGGCTGATGCTCCATTGCCAGCTATAGCGCACCCCTTTGGTGATTTGTCGCACGCCATTGGTAATGTCTGGCTTGAGGTTAAAACGGTCTTTGTTCAAGCCATCCAGTTCTACGCTGGTAAATTCATAAATATCGGCACTGGCTGCGCCGCTTTCAATCGTCGGGATGAGCGTCGGTGTGGATTTTTGCGCAGCTTCGAAAGGCGTGGCACTGGGCGGTGGAATAAGAGTTGGCTCACCACTCAGCGGATAGAGTTCGATTTCCACCCGGATTTTAGCTTCGCTGCCGGGTTGCATAATGCCCGGCGCACGCACCAGAATCTGGCCTTCTCCGACTCGTTTCCCATAGGCGTCATTGATTACAATTGGGCTGGTTTGTGTCAGGACAGGCACGGGAGACAGATTCGGCGGGATAGGCGTGCTGGTGGTTACATTCCGGGTTTCCTGTGCAATCAATGTATTGAGGCTATCTCCGCCATCAGCCCCGGTGGATTGGGTAGGGACGGATGTCTGGAACGGCACGGATGTTTTACTCGGTAAACTGCTTACTGATGTCCGCGTAATATCGGGGGATGGTCTCCCGGCAAATAACCCAATGCTGGCGAACACCACCATAAACACCACCACAATCGAGAGAACAATCACCCTTAGCCTGTTATTGTTATTCTTTGAGGTTTGCATCTACCGCCCCGCCTGCAAAAAGGAAAACGCATTCCTAGTATAGCCGTTCATTCATTGGCGTGAAAAATGCACTTCCTATATAGTTGCGTCATTCATGGGGAGAAGAAAATGAAGGCGATGGGCAGATTTCTTGTGATTGTCAGTATTTTGCTGGTTTTGGCGATTGTTCCTGTTTTATTCCTGGGGACATCGTGGCCTACTGGCGGAATCGTGCAATCGATCATGTGTGGTCAGGATAAATTTCTGAGCGAAACCAGCAAGACCCTGCTCCAGGTCGGTAATTCCAATCTGGCGCGTGTCCGTATCAATACAACGGCAGCTTGTGTCAATGAGATAACAGGTGAACAGAGCGACGCCCTCTCAAAATTCATGATCATTTCGGCGTTGGCGTTCATCGTCCCATTTGCCATCGGAACGACGCTGAACAGTATCGGTAGCGCGGTAT
>CAYSOC010000189.1:0-11989 GCA_964432445.1 uncultured Anaerolineaceae bacterium | reverse complement strand
AACCAATCCGCGATTGCGATTGAGAACGCCCGCATCTTTGGGCGTGTGAAAAATGACCTTGCCCAGGCGCGCAAGGAAGTGGAACAGCTTCGCGTACAGATTGATCAGTCCAAACTGGAAAAGCAGCTTTCCGAAGTGATGGAAACAGACTTCTTCGCGCATGTTCAGCGCATCGGCCAGGACGCCCGTAAGCGCAACGCTGACCGACAGGCAGGCTCCAAAGAAGAAGAACAAAAATAATTCATTTCATCTTCGCAAAATCTCCATTAAGGATTTTCTACCGTCACGGTGTAATCATCTACGGACAGACCCTTTTATCGTTTTGAAAAGTTTGAGGAATTTCACGACATGGCCTCGATGGAACAAGCCCCGCCTGGGGCAAACCTGCGCGACGAAGGCGGCGCACGCCCGCTGGACGCGCTCCTGGTGCGCGTTTATTCGCTGAACTGGGAAACCATTTTTTATGTAGTGCTGTTTGTGGCGGCGATCCTGACCCGGTTTGTAAACCTGGGGGATCGTGTCATGAGCCACGACGAATCGCTGCACACAAAATTTAGCTGGGATTTGTGGAAGAATGGCAATTTCCAGCATACGCCATTGATGCACGGGCCGGTATTGTTCCATGCGGTGGCTTTCTTCTATTTCCTCTTTGGCGATTCGGATTTCAGCGCGCGTCTGTATCCGGCCATCCTCGGTATCATTCTGGTGATGATGCCCAAATTCATGTTCGAGCGCTGGCTCGGCAAACTGGGCGCGATGGTCGCTTCGGTGTTGATGCTCATCAGCCCGATGATCCTCTATCACAACCGCTATATCCGTGAAGATACCCCTTCGATTTTCTTCACCGTCCTGATGCTCTATGCTGTCATGCGCTATGTCGATGGTGTGCGGCGTCCTGCTCCGACGGTAGAAGAGGAAGAGGAAATCGAAGCCGAACTGGAAGCACAGGCCGAAGGCAAACCCAAGCGCAAATCCAAAGAAGGCACTGCCCAAAGTGGACAACTCCGCTGGCTGCTCCTGTTGAGCGGCTCGACGCTCCTTTCGCTGGCCTCGAAGGAAGTGGCGTTTATGTACATCGCCATTTTCGGGGGATTCCTGACCCTCTTCTGGCTGATACAGGTCTTGGGAGGCGTGGTACGCGGCGAAACCAGAATCGGCGGCGTGGTTGTCGGCGGGATTATGGCGGCCATTGTGATCGGTGGCGCGGCCTTCCTTGTCGGCGGTGCAATCGGAAATGCGCTGTCGGCCCCGCGTATCATCTTTCAGGGTGCGCTGTTTGGCGTTGGTTGCGGCGTAGCCTTCGTCCTGCGCGGACCAATTATGGATTTGCTGGGTGAGCTTGGCGAACGCGCGCAATCGACCTTTCAGGTAATTTCAACCGGGACGACACTCGGTATCACGGCCTCGCTGGTGATGATCTGTTTCGTCAACCTGATCAAGACCAAAGACCTTGACGCTGTGGCGAATCCGAACGCGGGCGCGCTCATGGCGAACCTGATTGTCTGGGTGGTCATTCTGGCGGCATTCTGTCTGCTGGCAGTAGTTGGCTCGGCAATCTGGCAATTCCGGGCGCAGCGTCGGTTGCCCTGGGTCGAAATCCTCTCGGTTCTGTTCATCGGGCTGGTGGTGTGCGGCCTGTTCCTCGTAGTGGAAGAGCGCAGCCAATTCGGGACAGCCCCCGAAGCGCGCCCAACCGTCCCCAATGCGATTGCCTTTACATGGGTACTCGGCGTTCTGGCGGCGGCAGGATTGTTATTCCTGCGCTTCTTCACCAAATTCTTCGAGGAGATGAAACGCTACCCCGTTTTTGACTGCCTTGTGGTGATTTCGACGCTGGTATTACCCTGGATTACGGCGCTCCCGATTTGGCTGGAAGGCGGCGTGAAACTTGACGATAACTATGCCTCGCAGTTGTTGATCAACAAGGGTATTGTCGCGGTTGTGCCGTTCATCGTCGTGGCTGTGGTTGGCGGGTTGTGCTGGAATCCAAAGGCGTGGATTGCGTGCGCGATCACCTTCTACGGGATTTTCGCGTTCTTCTTCACCACGATTTTCACCAACCCCACCGGGATTGTTTCCGGCGCGATTGGTTCGCTCGGCTATTGGCTGGAACAACAGGGAGTACGGCGGGGCAGTCAACCACAGTATTACTATCTCCTGATAGAAGTCCCAATCTATGAATTTCTGCCGCTGATTGGTGCGCTGTTCGCGGGCGTGCTTGGATTACTGCGCGTCTTCCGCTTCCGTGCCGAGCGCGTCGCAGAAACTACCGTTGAACGCGCGACCCTGAATGCCCCGGCAGAAGCCGAAACGGAAGCCGAGGCCGAAGAAATCCGCGCTGCGCGAATCGCGGCAGTACGCGCGAATCGCCTGAATGCCGAAGCGCTGGATCGCTTCCCGATGATCGGTTTCCTCGGATTCTGGGCAGGGATGATTACCTTTGCCTTGACGCTCTCCGGCGAGAAGATGCCCTGGTTGACTACCCATATCGCTGTCCCGATGATTTTTGTAACCGGGTGGTTCCTAGGAAAAATCCTCGAACACGTCGATTGGCGTGCCTTCTTCCGACAAAGCTGGTATCTGATCCTTCTGACGCCGCTGCTGATCATCGGCGCGGCTAACCTGATCGGGCCAGTTCTGTTCGGGCAGTTGCAATTGACTGACCTGAGCCTGTTGCGTGACAACCTGCTGGTATTGGGCGCGTGGCTGTTTGCCCTGATGATCACGGGTGGAACGCTATACGCAATCTGGCTGATTCTGCGCAGGGTCGGTGTCCGGGAAACACTGCGCGTGATGCTGGTGGGCGTATTTGTGCTGCTCGGCGTGTTGACTGCGCGTGCGGCGTGGCGCTTTGCCTTCATTGATTATGACTACGCCACTGAGTTTGGCGTCTATGCGCACGGCGCACCCGCCATGAAAACGGTGATGGACAAGCTGGAACAACTCAGCAAGTCTACGACGGATAGCATGGGCATCAAGGTTGCCTATGATAATGAAGTGTCATGGCCGGGATCGTGGTATTTCCGTAACTACACACAAGCGCGTTTCCTCGGTGACCCCAGCGGCGGCGTTGCCGATCTGGATCAGAACGCAGCGGTACTCGTCAGCTATGCACACAAGGGCGCTGTCGAGCCGTCGCTGGGCGATAACTACTACAAGTTCGACTATATCCGCATGTGGTGGCCGATGCAGGACTACTTCGACCTGAACGCCAACCGTGTGAACAACGTCTTCATGAATGTCGAAGGCGGCGTTGATCCCGGCAAACTGCGTCAGGGCTTGTGGGACATCTGGTGGAATCGTGACTATAAAGCCTATGGTCAGGCAACCAGCAAGAATTTCGAGACCAACCAGTGGCCTGTCGCAGATCGTATGGTCTTCTATGTCCGCAAGGATGTCGCTGCACAGGTCTGGGATTTGGGCGTTGGAAACGTCTCGCCAATCACAATTGCGCCTGATCCATTCACCAAACTGCGCTGCAATGAATGCCGCGCCGATCTCGCCATTGGTACAGCGGGACAGGCCGACGGTCAGTTGAACAGTCCGCGCGGTGTCCGCATCGGACCCGATGGCAATCTGTACGTCGCGGATACACGCAATGGGCGCATTGTGGTGTTTGACCCGAATGGGCAATATCTCCGCGCCATCGGCACAATGTCCACCAACGACCAGACCAACAGCATCGCTCCGGCTGGCACATTGCGCGAACCCTGGGCGGTTGCCGTCGCCAAAGATGGCACGATTGTTGTTGCCGATACGTGGAATCACCGCGTACAGGTCTTCAATGCACAGGGTCAACTTCTCCGTGCGTTCGGACACTACGAACAGGTCAAACCCGGTGATGCAGGTTCGCTCGATGGATTCTGGGGGCCGCGCGATATTGCCGTGGACGCCAGCAACAACATCTATGTTGCAGATACGGGCAACAAGCGTATTCGCGTTTATGACATGAATGGAACAATGCTGCGCACCATCGGGCAACCGGGCGCAGGCACAGGCCAGTTGAACGAACCCGTCGGGCTTGCAATTGATAGCAACGCTGGACGCCTCTATGTCGCAGATAGCTGGAACAAGCGCGTACAGGTTTTCACTACCGACGGCGCACCGATCACCAACTGGAAAGTACCGACATGGTACGGTCCAAGCGACGACACGGGCAACCGCCCCTATCTCGCGCTTGATCCCGCCGGGCAACGCCTCTATGCTGCCGAACCCGATACCGGGCGCATCCTCGTTTGGGATTTGAGTCAGGTCACATCGGCGGGCGGTGAACAGGCGCTCATTACCTTCGGCTCAAAGGGGCAAGGGGATATGAACCGCTTCGGTGGTGTCGGCGGCCTCGCAGTGGATAACAATTCACTGTACGTCGTTGATGCGGTTGCGGCGCGCGTCCTCAAGTTCTCGATTGATAAGTTGCCGGGTGTTCGTCCGATTGTTCCGGTTGTCCAACCGACACAGGTGCAGCCAACGGCACTGTTCACGGAAGTACAGCCAACGAATGCTCAACCGACACAGGTGCAACCCACGCAGGTGCAGCCGACGAACGTTCAACCCACCAATCCTCCGCCAGTCAGCGTGACCGAAACGCCAACAGGCATGTAAGTAACGCTATCAGTGTTATAGATAGCCCTCACCCTAAATCCCTCTCCCGCAGGAGAGGGACTTCCAGACTGTATCTGATCTCCCTTCGCCTATGGGTGAAGGGCTGGGGGATGAGGGTTATCTACACAAAAAATTCAACCCTCTCTATCAGTGACAGGGTTGAACCCCCGTTTTATATTTTATGCAAAGTCAGATGTTAGCCCCGCCAGGTGGTAAAATTATTCTCGTCAGCCTGAATTAGTAACAAAGGCTTGGTTATGACTGATGCACCCGCTAGAACGATCAAGGAAGTGGTAACAGATTTTCTGGGTTCTGCCCCGACTCTCGAAGAAATCGCAGCCTATCGCCTTCCCCCCGATTTGCAGGATCGCGCCCATCAGTTGCTGGACAGAAATCGTGCCGGAATGTTGACCCCGGATGAGCGAAGTGAAATGAACGAATTTAGCCAAATTGATCATTTGATGACATTGGTGAAGGCTAAAGCGCGTCTGAAACTCCAGACACAAAGCAAATGAGCGAAACCTATATTCCGGTGGCACTTCGGCGTGAAGTGCGAGAACGGGCTGAACTATGCTGCGAATATTGTCTTGTTGCCGAAGGTGATCGCGCCATCGACTTTGCAATTGACCATGTTATTGCCGAAAAACATGGCGGGAAAACTACAGCGGAAAATCTTTGCCTGAGTTGTTATGAATGCAACAGCTATAAGGGAAGCGATCTTAGCTCTGTGGATTGGGGGTTTGGGGATGCCATCATTCCGCTCTTCAATCCACGCCAGCAGAAATGGAATGAACATTTCCAGTTGCAGGAAAGTATTATCCAGCCATTGACGCCAACTGGTCGGGTGACTGTCTTCCTGTTACGGTTGAATACCTTGGAACGACTGGAAGAACGTGAACTACTTATCGCGTTGGGAGACTATCCATGCCATCCGATAACGAACTGATAATCCGTACCTGCCAGGGCTGATCACTCAGACTCTTGTTTGATATACCCAATATTGAAACGTTCCCCCTCTGTGAGCAGAGAGGGAATCAGAGGATATGGCTCTTTGACCGCCGGATCACAAAAGTCAGGGAATAACGAGTGCCATCCCTGCATAAATCTGGTTCAGATTCAGGATGCCGTTGGCGCGTGCAATGGCATACACATCTCTATGGAAACGTGCCGCGATGCTGAACAGGTTATCCCCATACTGGATGATATAGATGTTGCCAATCGGCGGACGCGGATGCGGGAACGAAATCGGACCGTGCTTCGGGATCACCAGACGCTGACCAACAAAAATATAATTCGGGTTGCTGATGTAATTTGCCTTCAGGATCGCCCAGGGATCGACTCTGAACCACGCGGCAATGCTGCTCAGGGTATCGCCGGGGCGCACGACGTAATAAGTGACGTTTGCCCCGTAGTTCACAAAACCACCGGGATAGCCACCGGGCGCGGGCGGGCCATAGGATACAGGCGGCTTATAACCATAACCCGGCGCGGGCAGCGGGTCTGGAATCAGCAGGGATTGACCGACATAAATGGCGTTTACATCATAAATCCCGTTGATTGTCGCCAGTTCACTGATGCTGACATTGAAACGCGCCGCGATTCCAAAAAGCGTATCGCCGGGGCGCACAACATAGCTCCCGTGTGCGCTCGCCGGGATAGCCCCGATAAACAACGCGGCTAATAGAACTGCCATCACCACAAATTTACGCATAATTTTTCCCCGTTGCGGATGTAGTTATCACGCTCATTATAACGCAGAGTTGTTTTCTATATTGCAATTTTGGGATGACGCAAGGCGTTCGCCCCGCAACCATCGGGGTGCTATCAGGAACTGATGCGGAATCCGGTTAAAGAGAATGATTTTCAGATAATCGGTGTAAACGAGTATTTCTAAAGTATATCAAACTAAAAAAAGGTTAGTTCAGACGTTTACAATGAATTAAGAATGTGTTGCATTTTGGCAAGATTTCGATGACGTTTCGGTAACGAGGTGTTCCTACCATAAGGTCGTTAGCATTCAGACAGGCAGGAGTTAAACAAATGCACGATCTTCAACACTCAGACAGGAGCCAGCATACATCGGAACAGACAACGCAGAAAAAAGCCATTGATGCCACCAGCGATTTTGAGCAACCATCACCGATTGTCTCCCCGCGACACATTCTAAATTTACAACGCACGATTGGCAATCAGGCGGTAATGCGCCGTATTGCCCCTGCTTCGCGCTCTGCCATCCAACGCGCCTCACCAGAAACAGCACCGCCAGCGAGCGCGCCTGCCCCCGCAACAGATGTCCCTGCGGCTGCCGAGCCAGCGCCCGCCGCCGAAAATAACGAGAACCTGAGCGGCGCACACTGGGTTCAAAAAGCGAACGACAATGGATGGGATAGATCGCAAAGTATCTCCGATCTGGATTCTTCATTCAGCACCAAAGTCGCCAACTTCAAAGCCGCGCTGGAAACGGCTGGAGCAAGCATCAGCATCGACACGACGCGACGAAGCGCCGTCCGAAGCTGGCTCATGCACTATGCCTGGACAATATCCAATGGAGGAGCCGCGCCAACCAGCGATCCGCATAATACCGGAATCATCTGGGATCACGGTACACCACAGGCGACCAAAGACGCCGCTACCGCCATGAAGAACGCTTTCGGGATGGCGCAGGATGCAGCGCTGGATAGTCTTCACATTCAAGGCAAGGCAATCGATTGGACAATCACATGGAGCGGCGATCTCACGATAAAAAATGCCAATGGAGACGATGTTGTAATTAACACCGAACCACGTCACGGAGGAGACAAAAACGGAGCCGCACCAACGACGGGAAATACAACGCTCCATAGCGTTGGAGCGACCTACGGCGTGATCAAACTGAGTTGGGATGAGCCACACTGGTCAACGACAGGAAACTGATTCGTTGCGCTGACGACCTTCAGTAACCATTTATACCAGACCCGGCGTCTGAAGTTATCTATCTGCCAGCTTCAGTGCCGGGTCTGAATCATCAATAACAGTACCCATATGTATGTATCTGATCTCGTATTAACCGATTCAATTTTCACACCGGGCATATGTTGCAAAATCGTGGTTGTACGGAGCATTCGCCCTGCAACCATCTGTGGTTCTTGTATTGATAATTAAGCTATAATTTCAACTATTCTAACTTGCAGGCGATCCCCACCTGTCGATTTATGTTTTTTCTGCCCAACTCGATACAAGATTCGACGCCACTTTCTAACGCTGAATTGGACACGTTATGGAAAGATTTTATTTTGCCACGTGCTGGCACTGATCCCCTCGCTATCGTTGATAGTTTTTACTGTGCTTTGCGATATGAACGCCCGAAATCAGATTGGATTGATTATTCTCTGCTGGAAATCCTGTACCCACATCTCACCGTACAACAACAGAAAATGGTACAAACTGGTCTATTGACGCTAGAGGATGTGGAAACGCGGATCAATACACTTTTAAAGTTCTTCCCTTTATGGGATGAGGAACAATGCCGTAGCCTGATTCCTTCAATCTTGCAGGATACACTGACCCTGGAGCCACTGACACGGTGTCGCGTTCTGCCAGAACTAGCGCAACTTTCATCTGACAGCCAACGCGAATCCGTGATCGATGCAATGCTGGATACCGCTAGCAGCATGACACCGGACGGTGAAAATGAATACTTGCGGATCGAGGCTCTCTGTCAATTTTTTCCGTTTCTCAATTCAGAAGCCCAGGACGCAATTCTGGATTCTCTGTTGACTACGGATGAATATATAGAAAATGGCGGTTTTCAGCGATCCTGGTATCTCGGTTATGTCAGGGATCAGGAAGGAAATTTGACGGAAGCTCAAATTCGGCGTGTGATTGACCACCTTGATCAATTTGGAGGTTATGATTTTGCCGTTGTGCGTGGTGTTCTTCCGCTTATACCCAAACTTGATTTTGAAACAGCACAGGTTATCCTGAATCGCTTTGATGATCTCGAATGGCGTGTTAGTGCGATGGAATTATGTGTAGGCAAATTTGCGGAGATCATGCCCGAATTTGTGCGTCAGACTGCACGCGAGTTGATAGAATCGCCACACATCAGGTCAAAAAACAGATCGTTGTGTAGTTTCCTGCCTTATGTATCCCCGGAAGAAAGAGCAACCATAGTTCAATATCTGTTAGATATTGCGGCTTCGGCTGATGATACCAATATGCCACGCGAAATCTATCTTGACCTTGCGCCCTTTCTGACATTGGAAAAACGCAGTGAAATATTTATGCGACTAAGCGATATTATGCGAACCAGCAGTTGGCCTCTCAATGTATTGATTCGGCATATGCCCTATATGTCCCGCGATGAACTTTGGACAGCGTTTGGCAAAATATCCGAATATCAGGTAGCGTATCGTGTGCTTCTACTTTCTGCATTTTTACAAACGGCGATTGCTGATCAAATCCCTGCAACCACTCTATGGTTTAATACCACAGAATTTTTTTCACAAACACGAACACGGGAACTATCACTGCGTGAATATTTAGACCTATGCCACTATGTGTTGGTTGGTTGGCTTGACACGTCGCGTAATATTCTGACGCCGCAATTCTTCCCAAAGGAAATATTGCAAGGACTTGGTGAATGCCTGATACAATCTTTGCTGTGAACTTCCAGCATTGTCATAATTGATTATGATCCCAATGGGGTTTCCGGCAAATAGCACGTCTTGAGCGAGGTTGATCCCTGTGAACAGGTTTGGTGTGTATTTCTACAACATCCCTACAATTCGCATCGGAAAAGGTCTCCTTTTCTTTGGCGGATAGCCTGTTGCAATTGATTACCCGCCATATCTTTGTACCCAAATGGGTATAAAACACAATAATCTAAAAGAGTACAAATGTCAAGCGATTGGGGTGCTTGTGAGTGAGCAACCAGTAAATTCTCGTTTATCAGAACGACTGCGGTTCATTCGGGAGCAGCAAAATCTCACTCAGCATGAATTAAGTCGTCTTTGTGGATTCGGCGTTAATCAGATCAACCGAATCGAAAACGGTATACGCGAACCTCTGGCGAGCAGTCTGATAAAAATTGCTTCTGTCCTCGGCGTCAGCATTGATTATCTTGTTGGCCTGACCGATGAACCGAAAGAGAACATTGCATCTGCCGAGTTAACCGCTCACGAACGAGAATTGCTCCAGAAATTTCGGGATGAAAGCTGGCTCGGTGTCATTCGGCTTGGGAGCGAACGCCTTTCCAGATAGCCGATAACCGCATCTATATACTCAACAGCGATCCAACCTGATATTTTTTTTATGTCCCCGTCTACGCCCCCGATGATACCATACCTGATATACGCCCATTTTGTAGACAACCATGTCAGGGAACACTATGTCTGCGACGGTCAACTCACAAAACACTTCCTCAAGTTGCTCTGAAACTCTTGCCGAGATGATATTTCTCCCGTCATTTACTCTGGCAATAAGTATTGGCCCGCTGGCAATTTATTCACTCAGCACTCATTATACCACCGCGTTTGAAGTGGTTACGACGTTGGGCGTTATAGCAATGGCGATTGTTGCATTGCTATCAGGAACGCAGTATATGCGGCTACATGCACTAGCCGCGAAAAATAAAGCGCAGGAAAAAATCCGTATAGAGCAGGCAGCAGGGTTGCCAATTGCCCCGATGGATGCCGAGGCCGCAGAGAAGGAAATTCCGACGTACAGGGAACTCTTGCGACGGAATGGAGTAGCTGCCATCTTTTATATACCGCTGGTGTTGATTGTAGGCGTACCCGCAGCATTTATCATGATAGGTGGAATGGCTAGTACGGATAAGGGAACTCGTCAGAACGGAGTCGATTTCCTGCTAGTTCTGATGGTAGCCTATCCAGCTATCCTCATATTAGGCTGGCGCTTCATCACACGGTTGGTCGATACCCGGCTATTGAAACGAAAGATCGATCTGCCACTCTCCGAAGAACAACGCCTCAAAAAGGAAGAGGCAAACCATCAAACCACGCTACGCCACAAATTGGTATTTTATGCGATTCGCATTGTTGGCGGTATCGTGGGATTTGTGCTTCCGTTAGTTCCCCTCCTGTTTCTCCCTTCCATTACTAACGCCGAAATACCCGCGATTGCCAAAGGCGTCGGGGTTGCGGGGTTGTTCCTGGTCGCATATGGTGTACCCTTTTTATTGATCAGGCGTTTTGCCTTCCCTGCGCTTCAGAAGCGCTATATAAACACGGTCAAAGAGAAAGCTGAAACGCTCAAGGTTACCGCGACACCCGAAGAAAATCTGGCGATTGAGCAAGTCGTTACCCAAATCGAAAACCAGCAGCGCATTCAAAAAAACTCCCTGGAATCCCAAATACAGGGGCGACTCTCGATAATTTTCATAGGAACGATAATGCTCTCCCTGTTTATCGGAGTAGGCGTTGCCGCAGCTGTGCGAAGTGCCGGAGCAAGCGCAGACGCTTCCAAAATGGGCTTTATTGTTGTGGTTGGAATAGGCATCCTTCTGGCACTATTCGTCCTTCCCCGCCTCTACATGCGCTACTTTATGGCAACCTCAAAGCTGGTGAAGGCGATGCAGCAAATCGAGGAATTCACCAGACGTGGCGAATATGCTCAGGCGTTTCCATTGATTGAGGAACAGTTGCGCGAGTCACCGAGTTACGAGGTT
The DNA here is from genome assembly GCA_964432445.1 of uncultured Anaerolineaceae bacterium. GTDB lineage: Bacteria > Chloroflexota > Anaerolineae > Aggregatilineales > UBA2796 > JBBRMW01. The sequence goes on along the minus strand of CAYSOC010000189.1, from coordinate 720 downwards.
TTGATGGCTGCTGCTGCGGTATACGCACAGGCAGGCAACAATGAAGAAGGAGAACGCCTGACCCGCGAAGCATTGCGTGAACTGGCGAACACGAACAGCGAACAAACGCGAGAAATGCGCAAGCCCTTTATGGCAAATGCCTTTGGCTTGCTTGGGGAAATTCAGAATTACGCCGGAAAGCGCGACGAAGCCCGACAATCCATCGAACAAGCACATACCTTCGGCACTAATTACGCGCTTGAAAACAGCACCGCGCGGTTGGAGCTTATTGAAGGAAACAGCGGGAAAGCGCATTCCTTCCTCGATGCAGCAGTAAAGGCCTATCGCAAGGACAAAAAACAGCCAAGCCCTTACCATCACAGCTTGCGCGCATGGGCGTTCGCACTACAGGGCGAGAACACACAGGCCGACACATTGATCCAACAGGCATTTGCCCAGGCGAAACCGGAACATCGTGCTGATCTAGCCGAACTATATCTGATTCAGGGATATACATTTCGGGCGCAGCGAAAAACGCTGGCGGCAACGCAGGCCTTTGAACGTGCTATTGATCACGATCCGAACGGAGCCAGTGGCAAAATAGCACGCCTCGAACGTGAACAGGGCTAGGTAACGAAACGGCGATTTAGCCTGTGCCATTCAACAACATCCAATTCCTGAAATCGTCTCAGCTAGACTTTGCGCATGAGGTGGGGAAAAGTGTGGCAGAATAAGCATGAA
>CAYSOC010000188.1:0-12009 GCA_964432445.1 uncultured Anaerolineaceae bacterium | reverse complement strand
CCCTCTGTATGTTCCCACTTTCTTGCCAGAAGTGACGATAGCTTTAACTATGTCGCCTGTTTGGAACCCTTTTACTCGCTTGGAGGCTTTAGCAGATGTGCGTGGAAAACCATATTTGTCTGGCCTGCACATTTGGCGCGAACCACGTCCAGAAGCCTTGATAAATAACGGCAAGTGATTTGGATCAATATTCACTTCTGATCCAGATTGTCCAACACAAGCCGCATCGATCCAATGCGTTTTAGGATAGTTCTGTTTTATACGATTGAACTTGGTACGTCCACCAGTGCCAGTAGTAACAGGAAGACCTAACTCACCTAGATGACGATAGAGCCTCCAGCGTATTGTGTTGACAGCAGCAACATCTCGAAGTGATTGTTCAGCTTGTGCCTGTATATTCGGAAAACCAAACTCGATAGCTGTCTGGTTATCTTTTTCTTGATTACATTCACGACAGGCCAGTGTCAGATTGTTCAGACGGTCTGAACCCCCACGAGAACGCGGATTGATATGCTCAATTTCCAGTGGAAAATCAGCCTTTTGGCAGTAGGCGCATTTGCGTTGCCATTTCTCTAGCAGATACTCACGCACTTCGTAGCCTGCCAACGTACCTTGCTGATATTCCAAACCGCTGATTTCAGGGTTTTGTAAAAGCTGGGTGTCAAATTTGACTATTTCCTCGGCAATACTTGTCAACGGACACAGCCGACGTAAACGTTTAGCCCATGTAATCTGATTACTCAATCGACTTACCAATGATGGGGGCAACCAATCTTGCGGATGTTTGCGGTTATCAAACCGCGCAGCACGATAGCGTGTTTTACGTCCTCTGCGCGCGCGCCTAAGTTGACGACGACGCAATAAATTATCTCGTACTCTTTCCCCACGATGTATGATGACTGCTGCCCAAACCAGTTTTCGCCCACTCTTTCCCTCAACAACGATAGCAAGTCCTGTCTCTTTGCTGCCAGGATCGAGTTTTATTTCGATGGGCTGTTTATTGCCACCATCCTGCTCTTTCAGAATGATTGTGAATGGATAGTTGCGATAAACTACCGCCTTGTTCGTTTTTAGCAATTCTCTCGCGCGTGCCGGATGGCAGGGCATCAGAGGTTGCTTGTTTTTATCAATTACAAATACATACTGCATCGAAAAGTTACCTTAGCTGTCTCCGCTTACGCGGGTAATGGTCTCCTCGCCAATGTTATCGGGCGGTTTGATGCGAACGACACTGGCTTTCTCCCGTCGTCCTGTTTAATCGTTCACCGCAGAGTTCGGAACTGGAGCAGCATCCCGAAGTGCCTATAGATTCGCCCATAACGTAACCCTTTTAGGGTTAAAGCTGGTAAGTATCAGGCTTGAAAGCCCTTACCATCAGGTGCGGGGTTACTTACACTTTCCAATGATTAACACCGCGTTATGCCCACCAAACCCGAATGAATTGCTCATTACGCGGTTGATTTGCATTGATTTTCCGACATTTGGCAAATAGTTCAGGTCGCACACCGGGTCGGGCGTGTTGAGGTGCATGGTGGGCGGGGCGAACTGTTCCATAATGCTCATCAGGCTGAACACGGCTTCGACACTCCCCGCCGCGCCGAGCATATGCCCGGTCACGCCTTTGGTGGAACTCATGGGAATATCATAGGCGCGTTCGCCAAAGACAGATTTCACGGCCTTTGTTTCGCTGGAATCATTGAGAGGGGTACTTGTGCCGTGCGCGTTGATGTAGTCGATGTCGTTGATGGTCAGGCCAGCGTTTTTGAGGGCTTTCTGCATCGCCTTCGCCGCACCTTCGCCGTTTTCCAGCGGGGCAGTAACGTGGAAGGCGTCGTCAGTCTGTGCGTAGCCGAGGATTTCGCCATAGATTTTTGCGCCGCGTGCTTTGGCATGGTTCAGTTCTTCGAGAACCAGCGTCGCCGCGCCTTCGGCAATCACAAAACCGTCGCGCGTCGCATCGAATGGACGCGAAGCATCGGTGGGCGAATCGTTGCGCCCGGAGAGCGCTGTCATATTATCGAAGCTGGCAAGCGAGAGTTCCACCACGCCCGCTTCCGCGCTACCCGCGAGCATCACATCCGCCGCACCACGACGGATCATTTCCGTCGCTTCGCCAATTGCGTTGTTGCCCGTCGCGCACGCTGTCGAGACACCGATATTCGGCCCGCGCAGGCCAAACTCGATTGCGACACGCCCGGTTGGGCTGTCTGGCAGCATCATCGGGACGAGGAACGGGCTAACCGCACGCGGCCCTTTGGCGATGCTCAATGTACATTGTTCGATGATCGTTTCGATCCCGCCGATGCCTGACCCAATCAAACAACCAACTTCCCAGGCATCTTCCTTCGACATATCCAGACCGGAATCCGTAAAGGCTTCCAGGCTGGCTGCCATCGAAAATTGTGTGACACGATCCATGCGTCGCGCCTCTTTGTGACCAAAGCGGGCTTTCGCATCCCAATTTTTCACTTCGCCGCCGAAGTGAACCTGCAATTTACTGGTATCAAATCGGGCAATCGGAGCAAGACCGCTCACGCCGGTTTTGGCGTTATGCCATGCTTCTTGTGCCGTATTCCCGACAGGACAGACTGCGCCTATCCCGGTGACGACCACGCGCCGCCGCTCCATATATTTGCTCCCTGAATCGTGATCACACTAGCTATACAATCAACACCGATAGTTGCATGGGGTTTCGTCTTACATGGCAAATCGTGAAAAGACAAGGATATTTGAGGGCTACTGTTGTGCAGTTATCCAATTCCAAACCTGACGTAAACCCTACTATTCCCGTTCTGATATAAGTTCTTTCCAAAGTTGTTTGCTCTATTTTTGCAATTTGTTTGTACACTTAGGGGCAACGCACATCGCAGGATTTTTTTCGAGATGGTCACGGCAGCAACCGGAACAATTATTGCAAATCGCTATCAGATTCAACGCGAACTCGGCAGGGGCGGGATGGGCGCAGTGTTCGCCGCGCTGGATCGACTGACCGGACACACCGTAGCATTGAAGCGTGTTGCCGTACCGGGCGAAAAATTACAATTCGATTCCGCGAGCAGCAGCGGCGATTACAACCTCGCGCTGACTCGTGAATTTCGGACGCTGGCAAGCCTGCGCCACCCGAATATTATCAGCGTGCTGGATTATGGGTTCGATGCCGAGCGCCAGCCTTTTTTCACAATGGCGATTCTTGATAATGCCCGTGATTTTCGGACGGGGTTAGCGGGACTGGGCATTTCCGATCAGATCGAGCGCGTGATTCAAATGCTGCGCGCGCTGGATTATCTGCACCGTCATGGTGTCATTCACCGCGATCTCAAGCCCGCTAATGTGCTGATTACGCCCGAAGGCGGCGTGCGCGTGCTGGATTTCGGGCTTTCTATCCGTGATGAAGATCAGTCGGCAACCTCTGGCACACTCTCCTATCTTGCCCCGGAAATTCTGGAAGAAGAAAAAGCAACCATCGCCAGCGACCTTTATTCTGTCGGCGTGATGGCATTCGAGGCGATCACGGGCGTGCATCCCTTTGGAAATCTTGCGCCCGGACAGTTGATGATCAAGGTATTGACCGGAATGCCGGATTTATCCAGAGCGCCCGAACATCTCATCCCGATCTTCCGGCGCTTGCTGGCGCGCAACCCGAACGAGCGCTATCCCGGCGCGACACAGACCATCGACGCACTGGCTACGGCGATGAGCATTCATCTCCTCGAAGAGGATACTGCCATCCGCGATAGCTTCCTGCAAACGGCCTCGTTCATCGGACGTGAAAAGCAACTCGAAAAACTGATCGAATCCCTGCGCGGGTTGAACGATGGGCGCGGCGCGGCATGGCTGATCGGTGGTGTCGCGGGCGTTGGCAAATCGCGCCTGGTGGAAGAATTGCGTATCCGTGCGCTGGTCGAAGGCGCGTTGGTCGTGCGTGGCGGTTCGATACTTGGCGGTGGTCTACCTTTCCAGTTGTGGCGTGACCCGGTACGGCGTTTGCTGCTTTCGGCCAGTCCATCGGTGCGCGATGCCTCTGTACTCCGCGAAATTGTGCCGGATATTGAACTCCTGTTACAGCGTACAGTTGGCAAGGCAACCACGCTCACCGGAAAAGAGCAAACGGATCGCCTTTCCAGTTCTATCGCTTCGCTGTTCCAGATTCAGAATCGCCCGGTTGTCCTGATTATCGAAGACCTGCAATGGTCTGTCGAAAGCCTTGAACCGCTGAAATGGATCATCCCGCTGGCAAGTTTTCACCCGTTGCTGATTATCGGTACATTCCGCAGCGAAGAACGCCCGAAGCTGCCGGAAGAGTTGCCGGGAATGCAATTTTTCCAACTGGATCGGCTGAATCGGGACGAGATTGCCCAACTTGCCGAGTCGATGCTCGGTGCGCCGGGCAAGCTGCCAGAGATTGTCGATTATCTGGAACGCGAAACCGAAGGCAACGGCTATTTCATGGTCGAAGTCGTCCGCGCGTTGGCAGATCGGGCAGGCAGTCTGGTGGATGTCAGCCCCGGCGACCTGAGACATGGCGTGTTTGCGGGCGGAATGCGCGAGGTAATCGCGGCGCGTCTGGAACGTCTCCCGAAGGATGTATTGCCGTTGCTTGGCCTCGCGGCGGCAGCAGGACGTAACCTCGATATGACGCTCATCCAGCGTTTGAATCAAAAAGCACCTGTCGATCTGGAACGCTGGCTCACCATTTGTACGAACGCCTCGATTCTGGATATTTTCGAGGGGCAATATCGGTTTGCCCATGACAAGCTGCGTGATGGCCTCTTGCAGCGTCTTTCGCCGGAAGAACGCGCCAATGCCAGCCGCGCTGTTGCTGAAGCTACCGAAGCACTCTATCCCGATGATTCCAGCCGCGCCGAAAACCTGCTCTATCACTGGACACAGGCAGGGGACGGTATCCGGCAGGCAGACTATACTGCCATTGTTGCGCGTCGGCTGATTGAACTCACCGCCGATTACAAGCGGGCGCTACGGTTGCTGGAAAATGCCCTCTCCAACCTCAAGCCGGAAGCCAAAGCACAACGCATGACGATTTATTTGCTCATGGGCGATGTTTATCAGAACCGGGGCGATAACGAAACCGCGTCCAGCTATTACGAGCGCAGTCTGGCGATTGCGCGGGAACTGGGCAACCTGCCGATTCAGGCCGAAGCGCTCCGCAAGGCGGCACACATCACACGCTGGCAAAACAGTAAGAGCGCTACGGATATGATCAAGGAAAGTCTGACGATTGCGCGGCAAGTCGGAGATCGTCATGCGGAAGCGGCAGGGTTGTATACGCAGGGAATCCTCGAATTCAATCAGGGGAATTTCCTGCAAGCGGTAACGTTCTATGATCAGGCGCTATCCATCGCCCGCGAATTACACGATCTTCAGCAGATAGCCAGCGCCCTTGTCCAGATTAGCGTCACCCGTTCGCGGCTCGGACAATCCCGCGAGACGCTGGAACAAATCGACGAGGCGCTGGCGCTCACAAAGGAAGTCGGTGACAAGCGTGGGATGGCGGCGGCGCTCTATCAAAAAGGGATCGCGCTACGCCGCATGAACGATCTGGATGCGGCGCGTGATATGTTCTTGCAGGCGCTGGCAATTCAACGCGAAATCGGCAATCGCAAGGGCGCATCCTATACCCTGAACAGCATCGCCGTCGCCTATGCCAATCAGGGCGAATATACGCGCGCGCTGGAATACTATCGACAGGCGCTCCAGTTGCAACAGGAACTGGAAGATCACGAAGCGGTTGCCAATACCTTCGGCAACATGGCGCTCTCGCTGGAACGACAGGGCGACGCGCAGGCATCCTATAATTATCATTTACAGGCCATCAAAATTGATCGGGAAATTCATAATCAGGTGGCGCTGGGCAGCCATTTAATACATCTTGCCTATAACGCCTGTGCGCTGGGCAAACCGGAAGAAGCGCGGCGTTATCTGGAAGAAGGCCTGCCTATCATGTGGCAAAAAGGCATTATCCTGCCTTGCATCGAAGGGGTACTTGGCTACGCCATGATTGATGCTGTCACGGACAAACCGGAGCGCGCAGCAGAACTGCTTGGCACAGGGATCGCCAGCATCGTCAGCGATAACGAAACGGCGGGAAGGCGCGTCGTACAGCTTCGCACGATACTCGAACCCAAAATGGATAAGGACGCTTTTGCCGCAGCAGTAGAACGCGGCAAAACAATCAAGCTGACGGATACGGTTCTGAAGCTGATTTCGCCCTGAGCCTATTTTGCATTCACCACTGCGATTGCGCCCTGAATGGCAGTGCTAACGCCACCACCCTGTACTGTGACGCCAAACACAGCCTGATCCAGCGCCTGCCAGAGCCGTGAGAGCGCCTGCGGGTTCACGGGGGATAAGACCACGCTTCCCTCTGCCTGTGTCCACAGCGCCTGTGTATAACGTCCGGCTTCGGCTTTCAGATTCACCGGGATGCGCCCGGCAATTTTCGCGGCGCGGCTTTGTCCAGCAACCCCTGTTACATATTTCAGGAAGCGTACTGCGCCATCCGATTGATTGGCATTCACGTTCAGATAAAACACCTGACTGGTGAGCATCGGCGTCCAGGGCTTCCCGTTCGAGATCGTTGGCAGGGTCGAAACGCGCACGCGATCTTTCATATCCGAAAGGAGATCATCGGCCTTCCAGTTGCCATCGATCAGGATCGGCGTTTGTCCATCGCGGAACCGTCGATCTGTCGAAACCGGGATACGGTCACGGGTGAAGAGCGCGTTAGCTGCCTTCATTTTGTTGAAGGAATCCTGCACCATGCTCAGATAATTCTGGAAAACAACGTTTTCATTAGCGAGGATGATCTCGCCTTTTGCATTCACCAGCGTTCCGCCGAGGCCAAAATACATCCCGCCGGTGATCGAAAAATCGAGCATCATTGCGGGGTTGGTGGCGTTCAATTCTTCCAGCGTCTTTGGCAACTTATCGGCGCTGACCAGATCGGCGTTGTAGAACATCGTGACCGTATACAGGCTTTCCGGGACACCATACAGGAAATCATTGATTTTTACAGTATCCCATGCTTTGCCCGACACCTGATCGCGGAATTCCTTATCGAGGCGCTCATTGAGCGGCGCAACCCGGCGATCTTCCGCCAGTTGCCACGCCCATGACGACGGCCCGATAAATAAGTCTGGCCCCTGATCGCGCTTGATAGCGTCCAGAACTTCGTCCAGCAGGTTGATACTGTGGAACTGGCGCGTTTCAATCGTGACGTGTGGATTTTCTTCCTGATATTTGCTCACCCAATCTGCCAGAAGCTGGGCTTCCTTGTTCTGCCACGAGTGCCAGATCGTAAAGGTGATCGGGACGGGCGTGGCGGTGGGCGGGGGTGTCGGTTGTGCGTATACAGGCATCCCGCCGATGCCAATCAGGAAGAGTATCAGGAATAACGCGCGCAGTCTGTGCATTATATTTCTCGCTCTGAACCGTATCCAGTTGCGGAGTATAGCACGCGCTGGATAAAAACGAACCTATTTAACGGTTAGTGCATCGTGCATAGCTTTCAGATTTGCACTCATCATCTCGATGTAGGTTTCGCCGGGCGTTCCTCTTTCGCCAAGCGCATCTGTATATAGCCCGGTGACGACCTTCACGCCCGCCTGTTCCGCGATTTGTCTGGCAAGTTTTTCGCTGCTCACATTCTCAATGAAGATCGCTTTTACCTTGCGACTCTTGAGCGAATCGATCAGTTCTGCAACCGCTTTGGGGTCAGGCTCCTGGAGTTCGCCCGCCGCGCCGCCGGGAAGAATCACGCCCGCAATGGTAAACCCATATTCCGCCGCGAAGTAGCCCAGCGCGTCATGATTGGTGACAATCACGCGATTTTCCGCCGGAATATCCTTCAATGCCCCGCGAATATTCGCATCCAGCAATTTTAACTTTTCGATGTATCCAGCCGCGTTCCTTGTATAAGCGTCTTTGTTGGGGGCATCCGCAGCGATCAGCGCATCCCGGATATTCTCCGCATATTTGATCGCGTTCGGAACGCTCTGCCACATATGCGGGTCACAATCGCCCGCCTCTTCGCCCTCTTTTGGCTCCTGACACTGATATTCGCCGGAGAGTCCCAGGAATTCCGGCTTCGCGCTGGCGGCGTCTGGTTCGGTAAATTTCCTGATCTTTACGCCCTTGCTGACATTGACGATGCTGGCTTTCGTGCCGCTGGTCTTGATCAGCTTATCCAGAAATCCTTCCAGCAATGCACCATTGGTGAATATAATCTGCGCATCAGCCAGGCGGCGGGCGTCATCCGGTTTTGCCTCGAACCCATGTACATCGTTATCAGTAGGTACGATCACATCGACATCAGCAAGATCGCCCGCAATGTTTTTGGCAATGTCCTGAATGATCGTTATGGTTGCAATAGTTTTGAGTTTTCCAGCGGCGGTGGCTGGCTTTCCGGCAACGGCAAACAAAATACCAAGCGATAGCACGAGTGTCGCCAACGCCTGAAATCGTCTATTCATCTTCAACTCCAATTGATACTGCGTCTCAAATAGTACCCGGGCGAGATTTAAAAAGCAAGGGTGATTCAAATCCTGTTTGAAAAACGGGGTTCAGAAAAATTACCGTTTTTAATCAATATATTGTAAAAATTGATTTTCAAATAAACTTTATGTATTGACACTAAAACATTTCGGGCGTAAACTGGAAATCAAGGTTCAAGAATCTTGAGTTTAAAAGGAGGAACATTGAATCCGGTTTTAAATCTGTGTCCCGTCTGTGGTAACCAGTTGAACGTTGTAGAACTGCACTGCCGCGCCTGTGATACCAGCATCAAGGGGCGCTTTCAATTTGGACGATTATCTGCCCTCGCCCCGGATCAATTGCAGTTTGTAGAAGTCTTCCTGCAATGTGAAGGGAAAATCAAGGCGGTTGAGGCCAAACTCGGCATCAGTTATCCGACGGTGCGCGCCCGCCTGCGCGATGTGATCATGGCGATGGGCTTTGAACCCGTCCCGGATAGCGCCGACGAACCCGAAATTACAATCAATGAAACTGACCGCCGCCGTGTGCTGGATGATCTGGCAGAGGGGCGGATTACCTCCGAAGAAGCGATTACGCTGTTGCGCGGCGAGACCGCCTGAGAGAAAGGGAGAAGCTAAACTCATGCCTAACAAAATGAATGTTTCGCCGGATGTGAAGGTTGTCATTTCGCACATCGGCTCTGATCTGCGTGTACGTGGCTGGAACCGGGATGAATTCCGCGCCACCGGGGATTCGCTCCGGGTCTCCAGTGAAGAGAATAAAACCGTGACTATCTTCGCGCCCGATGATTGCGAACTCTCGATCCCGACGGGCGCATCGCTCGAAATCGATCATGTCGGTTCAGACGCAAAGATCACCGAAATTCATGGTTCGATCAAGATCAATGCGGTGGGGTCAGATTTGCAATTGCGTGACTCCGGTGACGTTGAGATCGATACCGTCGGAAGTGATCTGCATGTTCGTCAGGCCGAGGGCGATCTCAAGGTCAATCACGTTGGCGGCGATATTACCGTCTATGAAGTGACCAGGAATGTACAGGTCGGACACATCGGCGGCGATGGTTATCTGCGCGAAATCAGCGGTGACTGTGTGACAGATTTTGTCGGCGGCGATCTGATTTTGCAGCTTCAATTCACGCCGGAACATAAATATGAAGCGCAGGCAGGCGGCGATCTGGTTTGCCGCGTTGCCGATGGCAGCAATGTACGCTTTGATGTCCACGCCAGCGGCGACATTGATGTCGATGCCGCGAACGCCAAAGTCAAAAACGAGGACGACAACGATCAGACCGTTATCTTTGGCGAAGGGGCAGCCGACGGGCGGCTCGAAGCGCACGGTGATATACGCATCGTCGACGATTCCGGGTTTTCCTTTGAATTCGATACCGATCTGGATGCCACTTTCGACGTAGATATTGATAGAATTATGCAGCAAACCCAACGTGCAGCAGAACGCGCACGGGCGCAGGCAGAACGCATCCGCGAACAGGTTTCGCGTGAGGCGGAACGGGTTGGGGAAGAAATCCGGCGGCAGGCAGAACGCGCCGCCGAGGACGCCCGCCGGGAAATTAATCGGCAGGCGCGCGGCAACAAGCGCGGTTCGTGGAACTGGTCGGACACACGGGGGCATCGGTTTGGTTTCCCGACGCCACCTGTCCCGCCTGTGCCACCTGTCCCGCCCGTGCCGCCGATGGGTTTTGTAAAGCATGAGCCTGTCACAAACGAGGAGCGCCTCACGATTTTGAAGATGGTGGAACAGAAGCAGATCAGCGTCGAAGAGGCCGAACGCCTGCTTGCTGCGCTGGAAGGACGCATATAACTGGTAGCAACATCCGCGCTCGGCACGCCCGCCAATGGCCTGCGTCCGATCAATCCGGGAACTGATCTGGGGCAACTGGCAGACCTGATGGAAGCCTGTTTCAACATGGATGAAACAGGCCGCGCGGTTATCCGCGAATTACGGATGATCAGCGCTGGTGGCAGAGTGGCGGGCGTATTGATGGGCATGGAACGCCTGCTCGGAAACCTGCAACAGGGTTTTGTATGGGTAGAAGATGGGCGTATGATCGGGAATACGACAGTTTCGGCGGCGAATTACCCGCGCGAATTCGGCAAAGGGGCGATCATCTCCAACGTGGCGGTCTACCCCGAATTTCGGCGGCGTGGCATCGCGGCGGCGCTGGTCGAGAAATCGCTGGAACTCTGCCGAGCGCAACACCATCATTTCGCGGTGTTGCAGGTCGACGCGGTGAACGATGGCGCGCGGCGGCTCTATGAACGGCTTGGCTTCCACGAAGAGCGCAGCTTTACCCGCTGGCAGCGGCACGCGCGTTTCAGTACGCCGATACCACTCCCGGCAATGCCGCAACTCTGGCTGCGCCCGCCGGATGAATGGAAGGCTGAACTTGATCTCGCGCAGGTGGTGCGCCCGAATCGACAGGGCGGGATGGGCTGGCTGCGTCCGACCAATCACCGTATCTTTCGCCCCAATTGGCTGCGTGGTTTCTTCGATAGCTTTATTGGGGCGAGTGCGGAAAGCTACGTTGTGTATCGGGATGATGTGCAGCGCGGGCGCGCAGGAATTATCGGTGCGGTACGCCTGATGAGCAGCTTCGGCAGCGCGGATCGCCTTGATTTATTGGTGCATCCGTTTGCAGCCGGGAAGCTGGAAGAGCCGCTGATCAACTATATTCTGCGGCGGCTGGAAGGTCGGCGGCGCAATCTCGTCACCGAACACCCGGCAGATGACACCGCAGCGGAACAGGTCTTTGTGAAATATGCGTTTGAGCCACGTCAAACGCTGGTGAATATGCGAATCGATCTCTGAAAGAACAGGACTGGATATGACAACGGCAGAAGAGCGCCTGCAAATTCTCAATATGATCAAGGAAGGCAAGATTAGCTCCGAAGAGGGAGTACGCCTTCTGCAAGCCTTGCAAAGCGGGGCGGGCAAGCCACCACCGGGGCGCGAGGCGCGTTGGTTGCGCGTGAAAGTGACCGATCTCCGTAACGGACAAGTCAAGTTCAACATCAACCTGCCGATTGGTCTGGTGAAAGTCGGGGTGCGGCTTGGGGCGCAATTTGGCACGGGCGACCTGAGTTTCGATAATGCGCAGGTGATGGACGCCATTCGGGAAGGACGCATTGGCAAGATCGCGGAAATTCAGAATGAATCGGAAAACGAGCGCGTCGAAATCTGGCTGGAATGATATAATCCGGCGGGTTCACGCCGGATGTTCACAAATCATATTGCCAAATCAAACTGTGCCGATGGCAATCAGGATCGCCAATTGTGTGTTCCTGTTTCGTTAATTTCAGTGCTGTTTCCCCGACCAGCGCAATACCGTACTCGCCCACGCCAGCCCCGCCCCAAAGCCCGACAGCGCGACCAGATCGCCATTCTCAATGCAGCCTGCGTCGCGGGCTTCCTGCAACGCCACCGGGACGGACGCCGATGCCAGATTGCCATAACGATCTATATTGAACAACGTCTTATCCA
>CAYSOC010000187.1:0-12330 GCA_964432445.1 uncultured Anaerolineaceae bacterium | reverse complement strand
GATCGGCTGATTGAAACGCTGAACATACTGCAAGAACGCGATCACCAGACCAATCGAGAGCGATTCACCAAACAGCTTTGCCAGATCGCCCGTCGGACGCAGCAGGGCAACGCCACCAACAACAGCGACGATTGCAAGCGCCACATAGCCGAGCGCTTCCAACGTTGGTTGCAGCGCCGATGAATAGCTCACGGCGCGGATCGAAGCGTCGCGGTTTGCGGCGTTGGACTTCTCGAATGCTTTGATGTTTTCGTTCTCGCGGTTGAACGCCTGGACTTCGCGCACGCCTGCGATGCTTTCCTGCAAGTCGGCGTTGACGCTGCCCATTTCCTTACGGCTGCGGCGGAATGCACGACGCGCTTGCGTGGAAAGCCACACTGTCGCAATCACCATTGCGGGGACAACAACCAGACTGATCAGCGCGTAGACCAGACTATCCTGCAACATCTTGATCATGATCCAGACGAGGAGGATGATACCGCTGGCGACACTCAACAGACCAAAGTTCAGAATCTGGTTGATCGTGTCGGTATCGCTGGTGACGCGGCTCATCAGGTCGCCCGCTTCGTGTTCGGTATAGTAGCCAAGCGAAAGGCGATGCGCCTGCTTCAAAATGTCGATACGCATCTGGCGCAGAACATGCTGCCCTGCCCATGCCATAGCGAAGAACGCCAACCCGCTGATGACGCTGCTGGAGACGATCAGGATCAGGTAAGTAACCGCGATGGATGCAACCCCGGCCAACCGGGGTTCAAGCGTATCGAATTGCGGTATACCTGTTGCGTCCCGTTTAATATCGGTGACGGTACAGGCTTTGGCCGGGACAAAGTAGCAGTCTACTGCCGTTCTGGTCAAATCCGGCTGAATCACCTGAATCCACGCGCTTCCGAAGATCAGGAGCAGTGCGAATAGCATCACCAGACCATAGTGGCTGAAGTAGCTTACAAAACGTCCCAGCGTCGCGCCCAGATTTTTGGCTTTCGACTGCTCGATTTCCAACAGACGGCGACCACCGTCCATTCCTCCCATCATAATGTTATGCTCCCTCTGTCGTCTGCGCCTGAGCAGCTTCGGGCGTATCCTGCGCGTCGCCAACAAGCTGCGAGTTGTAAATATCGGCGTAAATCGGGCTGTCTTCCATCAGTTCTTCGTGCTTGCCCTGCGCCACAATCTGCCCCTTATCCAGCACGAGGATCATATCCGCGTTGAGAACGGTGCTGATGCGCTGGGCAATCACGAAGCTGGTACGGCCTTCCATCAGCAAATCCAGTGCTTTCTGGATTTTATACTCGGTGCTGAGATCAACGCTGCTGGTGCTATCGTCCAGAATCAGGATGCGCGGATTGAGCAGCAGAGCGCGTGCAATGGCGATACGCTGCTTCTGACCACCAGAGAGCGTCGTGCCACGCTCACCGACAGGCGTATCATAGCCCTGTGGGAAACCACTGATGAAGTCATGTGCGGCGGCAGCCTGTGCAGCGGCAATCACTTCTTCCATCGTCGCATCCGGGCGACCAAACGCGATGTTGTCGCGGATTGTGCCGCTGAACAGCGTGGTTTCCTGCAAGACAATCCCGATCTGTTGACGCAGGCTGTCGATCTTGATGTCGCGGACATCATGCCCATCGATCAAAATCTGCCCACTGCTTGGATCGTAGAAGCGTGGCAGCAGGTTGATAATCGTCGTCTTGCCGCTACCCGTTGCGCCAAGCAATGCCACCGTCTGGCCTGGGGTTGCCTTGAAGCTGATGTTATTCAGGACGGGCGCAGTGCTGCCGAAATACTTGAACGTAACGTTTTTGAATTCGATTTCGCCCTGCACTTCTGGCAAATCCTGCGCGTTTGGCTTGTCGCTGACTTCGTTCTTCGCATCGAGAATCTCGAAGATGCGCGAGGCCGAGGCTGCTGCCTGTGCCATCAGGGAAATGATGAATCCAAGCTGACCAATCGGGAAGAAGATGTAGATGAGATACAGCGCGAACTTCTGATATTCTGCCAGCGAAAGTTCGTTGGTGACGATCTGGCGTCCACCGAAGTAGAAGATCGCAACCTGTCCGATTTGCGCGATCAGGAAGACCACCGGGAACAGAATCGAGAAGATACGCGACACTTTCAGCGATTGAACCATCAGTTCCGAGGTGGAGTCTTCGAAGCGCTTCACTTCGTGCTTTTCTTTGGCGAAGGCCTTCACCACTTTAATGCCGGTGAGGTTTTCTTGCAGGATCGTGTTCATCCGCGAAAGACGCATCTGCACCTTGATGAACAGCGAAGAACTCAGACCGCCGAAGATAAAGAACAGCACCAGCGCCACAGGCAGGATTGGCAGTACGACAAGCGTCAGTTTGGCGTTTGTGAAGAACAAAATCGCCAGCGCGCCGACGACAAGAATCAGCGACTGCACCGCCATCAGCAGCCCCTGACCGAGGAACAAACGCAGTTTTTCTACGTCGTCTGTGGCGCGGATCATCAATTGCCCGGTCTGATTCTGGTCATGATAGCTGAACGACAAGCGCTGGACTTTGGCGAAAATCTGATTGCGGAAATCGAACGCGATACCCTGTGAGGTGCGTTCCGACATATAAGTCTGGATGAACGCGAAAATACCGCGCGTGACTGCGAAGAGAACAATCACAATTGCGGAAACGACGAGCGCACTTTCGGCGCTGTTGATCGTTCCGGCGAGTTCGTCTTTCCGTGCCTGTGTCAGGAAATTGGCTATAAGCGGATTGGTAAGCTGTACCTGCGCGCCGTACCCCTTACCGATCTGCTCAAAAATCCCCTGCAAAAGCTGCGGAACAGCCAGTTGAGAGAGTGTGGCGACGATCAACGCTGCATATGCAGCGAGCGCCGTATTCCGATAATGTCCGAGATATGCAATCGAGCGTTGCAGACCTTTGTTTTTCGGCAGGTTTTCCTGGCGCATTCCTGGGCCACCCATGCCTCCTCTTCCGCGTGCCTGTGGAGCCAAAGTCGATATTCCTCCTGTGCGACGGCTGCAAAAATAGTTCTATATAGAACTATTTCCGTAGTCTATGACTGGTATTTTTATTTGTCAATAGGGTAACTTGTTAAAAAGTAATGAAGAGTTTTGACGCTTACAGATAGGCGCTGCTGCATTCGCGCCAATCATTCGGGATCGAATAGATTTATATCACGCTTTTATTAAATTTTAAAGGTGGTTTTGAATATATGTTCTTTTGTTATACGCAGCAAAAGAAAAGGAGTTGCAGCGAATCTACAACCAGTGTGGAAATCAGGTGGTGTGCTGTTTTTGTAGCCGCTGTTGTTGCTGTTCCATGCCATCCAGCATGGCGCGCGCCCGTTGCAGGATACCGGGATCATCGGGCAATTCGCCATAATGAACATCGACGTAGGCGCGTGTCAGTTCGCCAATTTCGCGTTCGAAGCCGGGATAGATGCCAATAATCGCGGCCTGATATTCCAGTGGGGTTTGATAAGGCAGGCGTGGCTGGCCGGCGCGTCCGGCCAGCGCCACCATCCGCGCATAGAGACGCCGAATTGTCAGGGCTGTGAGCGCATCCCGTCCCAACAATGGATTCAATTCCGCGAGGCGTTGCCCCAATGTCTGCAAACTATTGTTGATGGCGTTCTGCAATCCCTTGAGCAGGTTTTCGGCTTCTACGGAATCGCGTATTTCTCCATCGCGCAGGTTGACCGGACGCCGTACCCGAAGCCGCATCAGAATAAGTGCGAAAATCAGGATCAACACCGCAGAAAGACAGATCATTGGGAGTGCGCCGGCAATTTGCTCGGCCAGCGTTGTCACGCTCGCACCCTCTGATGCTTTTCGGGCAATTGCTTCCAGATCGGCATTCTCTGCTGGATTACCGCTCTGATTGGGGCGAAACGCCTCAATTAGTTTGATAATCAATTGGATTAATGGCGAAATGATAGTGGCGGCAGCAGCAATGACGGCTACCAACACTTCGGAGATGGAATTCAGGATCGTGTCGAACCGAAACCCGCTTAATACCAATGCCGCGACAAACCCGAAAATACTCAACATCCCGCCAATACTAAAGGTGAGTGCGACCCAGCTTACGCCAAATGTCGATTGATAGACTTCCCGATTCAGGCGCAAACTTGCGGAACGGGCTAACGCTACGATTATCAACCCAAAAAAGAAAAACAGCGGCAGGATCAATAAGACACCACGCTGGATACGCGGTTCGGGAATGAGCGCGGCGAACATCAACATGATGATCCCCAGTCGTAGCCCGAAGCTGGCGCGGAGCGGCGTCACGGTGATCGTCGCCAGACGCGATCCGCGAAACCAGAGCATGGCAACCACCACCAGCGTGATTAAAACAGGCGGGATACCAAATCTTCCGGCAGCATTCGGAAGCGCCTGAAATTCGAGCGCTTCCCCCGGCAGGAATACCCGTGTCGAGAAAAAAATGATCAGGCCGAGGCCGAACATAGCCCCCAGACGTACCAAAGTATCCATCTTGTCCTGATTGTTCATCAGACGGATGATCAGGAGCGCACCAATCAGGTTGAGTAGAACGAGCAAAACAAGCTGATAGCCCGGAATGCCGAGCGCTCCCGGCAAAAACACCATCACAAAAGGCGTTATCCAGAACGTCTCGACGAAGCCCATGATGAGATAGAGCAGTTCTGCCCGCAAGCCAATAGGTAACGATGCCTGAGTACGTCGCATAAATCACCCTTCAAAAACGTCCGTACACCGATTATACAGACGTTACCCCTGCTTTTTTCAATGGGTTCAAAAGTCGTTTATGTAAATTCCTGAATGGCTTGATTGCGGTCAGGTCGATCCGATCCACTTCGTGGAAACGGATGAAACGCGCTAATCCTTTCGCCAGCGCTTCCGCAAATGCTTTGTCTTCGGCGAGACCAGGATTTTCCAGATAGAAGGCTTTCGTCAACATGGTTTTGTTCGGGCGATCCAGTTTTGGGTCAATGCGCCCGACCAGTGCGTCATCATAAAGGATTGGCAGGACGTAATAACCCCAACGTCGTTTTTCCGCAGGCGTATAGACTTCCCATTTATACTCGAAGTCGAAGAGTTTGGCGGCACGTCCACGCGCGCTGACCGGATCAAGTGGTGCGAGAAAATTTACCTCTTGTGCGGTGTCGGTATCCAGCGGTTTCCACTCCGAAGGAATTTGATTATCCTGTAGGGTTTCGAGCAAGGGAACATCTTCAGTGAGGGCATAATGCAAATCGCGTGCGCCTTCCACCTGCACAGGCGTGATCGTTCCCGCGTCCACCATTTCGCCAAGCCGCGTTTTGATTTCGTCAGCGCCCAGAGTACGGCGAATGAAATAACGGGTTGTATCGCGCCATTGTGCCGGGGTTGCCAACCCGGATATGAGTACGGATTTGCGTCCGAAATAGCGCTCCGTCTCTTCTTCGCTGACTTCCGGGAGCGCCGGGGCAATATGCTCCGTGAAATTGTAGAGGCGATCAAAATTGCGGCGTCCGTCTGTCATGAGTTCGCCAGCTATCCAAAGATAATACAATGCCAGCCCGGTATCCTTGCGGGCGCGATAGCTCTCAACTTTGGCGTGTCCTTCAATGTCCCGATGCCCCAACGCGCCACGATTACGCAGTTCGGTGCGAACTTCATCCAGCAAGGCAGCATTTTCCGCTGCAAATTTACGCCAGCGATCTTCACTGATATTACGCTTCATGTGCAAACGCCAGTAAGGGAGTTCTTCCATCGGGTAAATCATTAGCCAACCGCCATAGTCGAAAAACTGGCGCTCTCCAAACATCAATTCATTCAGATATGCGGGTGCATACCCATCCACGCGGCTGAATAGTTTCAGATCATGATTGCGGGCGATGACAACCAGCGGATCGATCTGCACCATCCCGATTTCGCGGATCGCTTGCGCTGTGCCGGGTTTGCCTTGCCATCGGCGTCCGGGCCATAGCCCCTGCTTGCCTAGAATGAAACGCCGCCGCACAAGGGGCGAGATCGTGAGTTTGGACATTGTTTTTCTCAGGAATCCAGTTTTTGCATCGTGCCAGATTCTTGCTAATATAACATATGTTCTTATAAGGAGCCAAATCGCGCTCCGGCTCAGAACTCTGTGAGGTAAAACACGATGTCCGATCAGCATATTCGCGCGCAGCTAGTTAATCTGCTGACCAAAGGTCAGGCACATATGACCTTCGAGGAAGCGATCAAGGGGTTTCCGCTGAAACACATCAACACTCGTCCGAATGGAGTGGAATACACTTTCTGGCATTTGCTGGAACATCTGAGAATTTGTCAATGGGATATTCTGGATTACAGCCGCAACCCTGACTACAAGGAATTAAAATTCCCCAACGATCTCTGGCCTGCGCGAGACGCTGTGACGGATGCAACAGGTTGGCAGCGTACCATTGATCTGTTCCGTGCCGATCTTGCAGCGCTGGTTGCTCTCGTGCAAAATCCGCAAACTGATCTGTATAAGCAAATTCCGCATGGCTATGATGGGCATACCATTTTTCGGGAGATTCTTGTCGTTGCCGATCACAATGCCTATCACATCGGGGAATTTGGCATTTTACGACAGGTCGTGGGGATTTGGTGATTCAGGGCGCATCACGGTGATACGCCCGATTGAACGTGAGAGATTTAGCCGCGCACGGGCGCGTAACGTAGCGCAACAACACCGCTATTGAATGTCTTTGACTCAAGCAATTTCAGCGGGATTTTACGATTCATATTGGCGAATAGTGGCTTGCCCTCGCCTAATACTGTCGGGTTGACGTTGATGCGATATTCATCAATCAGATCAAGCTGCATGAAAGTCTGCGCCAATGCTGTGCTGCCGAGAAACCAGATGTCTTTGCCCGGTTGCTGCTTGATTTTGTTGATCTGTTCAGCGATGTTGTCTTTGATCAATACTGTATTCTGTGCATTGTTCCACTCAATGCGATCCAGTGTGCGTGAAACCACAATCTTGGTCGCATTATCCAGCCAGCGGGCATGTTCGAGTTCTGCGGGGGTGCTGGCAGGATTCCCCGGCACGGTGAGCCAGTAGTCAGCCATTCCCTGATATGTCCGGCGTCCCCAGATGACAGTATCCGTCAGATCGTGCATGGAATGGGCATATTTCTCAAGGTCGCTGTCGTAGGAAATCCAGTCCAGTTCGTCGTTTGGTCCTGCCGAGAAGCCATCCAGAGAGAGGTGAATCAGAGATATTATCTTCCGCATGTTTGTTGTTCCTTCTGGTGTTAACAATCACAGTATAGGACACCAGAGGGGCATTGTCTTGAATAAAATGGACAACTATTCTGGCAGTGGAACCTGAGTAATCTGTGTTGGCGTTTGCCCATAATAACGCCTGAGTGATCTGGTCAGGTGCGGTTGATCTGCATAGCCAGCACGATCCACTACATCAAGGATTGGAATGTTTTGCGCGAGTAGAGACGCAGCATAATTTGCGCGTTCGATTTGACGGATAGCCCCTTGCGTTAACCCTGTCGCCAGCAGGAAGCGCCGCCGTACAGTGCGCGAAGACATCCACTGTGGTTCATCTTGCAGCACACCATTTATGACTGGTTCTTGTATCAGCAACCCTTCATGCACCAGCCGATCTACAAATGTTTCAACATTATCATAATCGGGAAGTTGCCACGCAGCGCTATCCAGCCAGAACGATTTGCCGCCTGCTTCGGGCAAAAGCACATCTCCATCTCTATAATCACCGGGCATGAAGGACGGCATGAACGTCCCAAGTTTAAACTTGATGACCAGAAATTCGCTCTCGCCAGATTGATTTTTCGGGACAGATTTTGTGGTTGGTCCTTCGACAGTTACCTTGATCGTTTTGTTGCGCTTGATGAAAAGCAGATTCCAGCGCACATCGGCGGGGCAAATCGGTCTATATTCGCCCTCTATCCAACCATGCCAAACCATTTCTATATAGGGGGAATCCGAAAATCTTCCTTCAAAGGTAGCGCCCATGTTGCTCCACAATTCTGATTAACCAGTCCGATCATAGCACAAACATTCTCACAGCAAAAACACTGTTTCTGCGTATAGTTGAACTCGTGGGAACTTTGCATATTTCTACTTCGTTTGGAATGTTATGAGGTGGCGAAATGCGTAATGTGATGCGTTTGATCGGTATTATATTCGTGATGCTATGTACTATTCCCTTCAAGGCCGCAAACGCTGAAAGTAGTGCAGGCGTTTTTGTGGCGATTCCAGGGAATCGTGAGCAACAGGTCTGGCGTTTTGACACTGCAACCACAACGGGAACAAAAATCGGTACATATCAACTGCCAGACTCCGTTCAATCGTCAGCGAAACCGGAACTCAAAATATCGCCAGATGGCAAATGGCTAGCCAGCGGTTGGATGAACGCCGAGCCGCCGCTACGGTTAGAACTTGGTCGTATAGGCGAAACGCTAACCTCAGTCACCAAATCCGATGATCAGTTGGGCTATATTCTGGATTTTGGCTTCAGCCCGGATAGTCGTTATTTCACTTATACGCTGTATTCCGAGATGTGGACATTTGGCATTATTGATTTGCAGTCCGGCAAAAAGGCAGAATTTACCGGAATGGCTGTCTTTATGCCGCCCGATATTGATACGGCTGCACCCTTCGGCAAAATGATCCCAACCGTAGCGGGGTGGAGTGCCGATGTTCAGACCGCTTATTTTGAAACTTTCCTGATGCTGGGGTGTCGCGGACCACATGCGTTGTATGCTGCCAAAGTTGCTGATTTGCTCAGTGGTCGTCAGGGTTTACCGTCAACAAAGCTCGTTTCGCCCAAAAGCGCGAATACATTCAGCTACGCTTTTTCACCAGATCGAAATTATCTCGCCTTTGCCTATGATGAAGATGATTGCGGTACGCCCACAAAACTCGGCGTGGTTACACTCCAGGCAAATCAAAATAAGGAATTGATCAAGGCCAGCCCGGATCGCGCCATTTTGGTTCTTGGCTGGTCGGATAATGGAAACCGAATCATATTTACCAGCGATCCTGCCGAGGGTGGCGATTCGGGACCAACATTTCCTCTGCGAATGCCAAGAGTGTTGCGCATCAGTCACTCCGGTGGCGGGCCGGATAAACTCCCCGATCTATCGAACAACTCCGAGGAAGCAATCGAGAGCATTGCACTTAATGTCGATACATTGTACTACACCGTAAAAACGGGCGAAGAAACCAGACGCAAGTTGTATAGCTATCCTGCATCTGCAAAATCTCCAACGATGCTAGCGGAAAGTACCCGCGAGATACCCTTATTGCTGTGCGATGACACGTTGTATTTCACAATTTTCCAGAGCAACAAAACCAGCCTGTATCGCGTCTTGCCCGCCCAAACGACAGCCCAAAAATTGCACGAGGCGTCTCAAATCAGCTTTGTGGGGTGTATGGGCAAATGAACTGGTGAAGCAAAAATTTATTACAACCCCTGACCTGTAGATTTGGAGAGTTGCCCGACGTTTCGTCATCGGGCAAGGATGGGTTAGCGTGCCTCGAAAATCCAGCCGTCGGTGTTGCGCGTCCAGTCGGTCAGTTCTTCCGGCTTGAACCACAGCGCGATCTCACCCTGACCGTTTTCCACGCTGTCCGAACCATGCACGAGGTTACGCCCGACTTCGAGGGCGAAGTCACCGCGAATGCTGCCGGGGGCGGCTTCGTGTGGACGGGTCGCGCCGATGGTGTTGCGGGCGTTCTGGATCGCGTTTGTGCCTTCCAGCGCGAGAACCACAACCGGGCTGGAGGTGATGTAATTCACCAGACCTTCATAGAAGGGCTTGCCCTTGTGGATTTCGTAGTGCTTTTCGGCAAGCGCACGCGGGACTTGCATAAACTTCATACCCACAATACGCAGACCGCGCGCCTCGAAGCGACGGATAATTTCTCCGGTCAAACCGCGCTGTACGCCATCCGGCTTGACGATGATCAATGTACGTTCCATTGTTTTCCTCTTGATTTCAACTGCGAACAACAAACGAGCCGGAAACCCGGCTCAAAGGATATTGCGCTACATTTATTATAACATAGTGGTATTGAGCAGATTTTAAATTTGTTTTGTATGTCAAGTAAATATGCCAAAAATCTAGTTCATTATGAATCTTGGAAGTCTCTACACAGAGAAAGTTATTCGCCGTATCGGGCTTGAAAGTTATCAATTTTGATGTTTTGCCATCGCCTTCATTTTAGTGTCAGTTCATCTTGCCAACTGGATGATCCCTGATTTACAATGATCACTCATAATCCCAAATTTTATAGGGGTATCATGGCACATTTAGTTCCTGATATTGAAGAAATCAAGTCTTTCCCAACCCCTTTGACCAAAGGTGAATTGACCCTTATTATCGCATTACTTGACATTCTTGATAATCGCTGGACGATATATGTACAACCTCATTTAAACGGTTTAAATCCAGATGTTGTTATTTTTTCTGAGGAGGCAGGCATTGGGATATTTGAAGTCAAAGATTGGAATCTGGAAAATTATACTATTACTGGCGCAAGAGATAAATATAACTGGAATGTATACAATTCAAACACAGATGAATTAGTAAAATTGCATATGTCAAAATGTCCATTTAACCAAGTAGAAAAATATAAAAATTCTATTTATCAGTTTGAATTGCCTGTCCTACGTGAAGGTACTGCTAAGAATAGTCAGCTCTACAGTTTAGTTGTTCCATTTGTGTATTTTTATGGTAGTTCGTCAAGTGATGTTTTGATGAAATGCGCTCCCATACTTGATAAGCACAGGTACGCATTTGGCGATGATAAACTCGAACCTGAAAAATTACGTGAATTACTATCATCTCATTATTTGCGTCCAGGTTCGAAGTTTGCCAAGTGGATGAAAGAGCAAGGGATTTCCGCTCGCTTGCGCAACGCCTTATGCTATCCCGAACATGGGAAGATTGATCCGAAATTTATCACGGGGAAATTAACTGCAAAACAGCGTGATTTGCTCCCTAGCCCGCCTCGGGTTTATCGCCGTGTAATTGGAGTTGCTGGTTCTGGAAAAACGTTTGTAATTGTAAGAAAAGCAGTTGATGCGGCTCTAAAAGGAAAAAAGGTACTTGTCGTCTGCTTTAATATAACGATGGTCAATTATCTGCGTGATGTAATTACACGTCTTGCACGCTACTATGATAAAAACTGCAATCGAAATATTGAAGTAGGTCATTTTCACCGTATTGCCAAATCACATAAACTAGGTAAAAGACACAAAAATGCTTTACCATTTTCGATTGATGAAAGCGCTTTTGAAGATGATTCAGAAATTATAGCGGATTGCTATATGGGAGGAAATTTTGATGTTCTGCTAATTGATGAAGGGCAAGATTTTCGTAAAGAGTGGATAGAAATCTTGCAGGGGCTTTGCCATCCGGATTTCCATTTTTTGTTTGTTGAAGATGATTGCCAAGATATTTACCTTCAAAAAAAAGCCCGTGGTACAGTTCCCAAAGTTTCTGGTCCGCCCAACAAACTCAAAACTTCTTTTCGTATTCCTGATGATATCGCAATTTTGTTGAACGATCTTCTAGGTTGGTCCAAATTTGAAGGCGAATCCGAGACTATTGAGCGGAAAGAATCACGTCCATTATTAATGCCGACGACGCATTGGTTCAATGGAACTTTTGACCAGACACTCAGTAGAATGATAACTGAAATCACACACCAATGGAATAACGGCTCTCTAAAATCTCCTGCTGATAATGCTGTATTGGTATGCGATATTGCCGGAGGGCGGAAGGTTTATGAATACTTGAACGCTGTACCAATACCCACTATAGCTACCTTCGAAAATCAGCAGGAATACGATCAGCTGAAAAGTCAATATCCTGACGAGCCTGACTTTGACCGGGTAATTGATGAAGTGCGTAGAAGCCGCAAGGTTGCTTTTTGGATGGAGACTGGCAGGCTTAAATTATCCACGATACATAGCTTCAAAGGATGGGAATTAAATCAAATTTTTGTCCTGTTTACATCAAATATGAATCAAGCAGCGGCAATTTCTCAGCTTTTGTACACGGCAATGTCACGAACCCAAAATACACTTTATGTTTTTAATTCTCATCCATATTTTGTGGGGTTTGGCGAACGCGCAATAAAAAAAGGATTAGCATTGCAACACCAATTACCATAGTAAGCTGCTGGATGACTATCTAAAACAAGAAGATGAAATACCCCTTCTTTCTCACCGTTCCCCTCATGCTATAATCCAGACAGATTGAGAGGATAGTACGATTGACCATACTCATTACAGGTGGTGCTGGTTTTATTGGCAGTCGATTGGCGCTGGCGCTCCAGGCACGCGGCGAACGGCTGGTGCTGGTAGATAATTTTGACCCCTA
>CAYSOC010000186.1:0-12385 GCA_964432445.1 uncultured Anaerolineaceae bacterium | reverse complement strand
CCGCGCTGATGCTGGTCTTGCCGACGCCGCCCTTTCCGGTGTGAACGATGATACGCATGTTCTTTCTGTTTCCTCGGTATTTCTGGCGTGCGGCGCTCCCTTGCGATCAATACACCGAAAGTATAGCAAAGCCGCAAATTGTCGCCCATGCACGCGCGAGTTTGATAATTAATACGCCACCTGATCCCGAAAGTTGCGATAGAAACAGGTAAAAAGATGGTCTTGTTGTTTCAGAGGCAAGTTCAATGGGCAACATTGTTGATCTGGATCATTGTTTAGTGATCTTTTCCAAATCCGTTTGGAGTTTATCAAACTCGGCGTCTACGTTGATGGCTTTGCCCGCATCGCTATAAATCAGATTGCGGAACGCTTCAAGACGATCTTGCCCTTTCCGAAAATTGGGATAAACGGATTCATGGTATGGAATCACCGCGTATTCCAGACCGGGAGCCAAAATAGACCAGTTTTGTACAAAGGGAAATTTTGCTTGCACAGTCGCAATGTAGGCAGGTTGTAAATCCGGGCGCGCAGGGAAAGCATTATATATTCCCAGCAAATCGGAGGCCGCTTCTCCCTGTAAATATTGCAAAACGGTGAACGCCGCGTCAGGATTCTTCGTTAGTTTCATGATCCGAAACGTATCCGCGTCTATCGGGGCATAAGTGACACCTTTGTAGGACGGCACGACAGCTAAATCCCATTTGGCTTTGAGTTTATCTATACAGCAGGTGAACCATATCATTGATCGTGCCATAGCGACTTTCCCGGACTCGAATGGGGACATTTTCAAAAGAGAAGAGAAATAGGTTGCGTTGGGAATGAAATAGTCTTTCCAGATACCATCCCATAGCCAGTGCGCCTGTTCACGCCAATGCGAGGGAAATGATACTTTGCCATCGGCATTAACAATGCGCCCCCTCCAAATGTCGAGAAATCAGAACGCATGGTGTCCCATTGATGGGCAAAACCAAACTGCACCATTCTGGATGGATCAAACCCCGGATCATTCGGGGTCGCGCCCTTATCGTCCAGCGTGAGCCGTTTGGCAAGGAGGGCAACCGTATCATAATCCCAATCCAGTTCCTTCCCATCCAGTTTGTATTTCTCGCCAAATTTAGTGGGAGGATAGGTCAGGCCTGCCTTATCAAACAGTTCCACGTTGTAGTACATCACCCCCGGAAAGGCGGCAAACGGAATACCAATGAGTCCGGCTGGTTCTCGATGCAGCGCAACAACGTTTTCGGGAAATTGTTTCAGGTTATATCCTGTTTTGTCTACAAATGGCTGTAGATCAAGCCAATAGCCTTCAAATATATTGGCAGAATTGAATCCGACAGGGCCAATAATATCTGGCGGTGATCCAGCAGCAATGAGTGTCCGTATATTGTCATCGGGAGTGACGTGCATTCCAGTAACATAGAGCCTGAGTTCGATCTTGTCCTGGCTAAGATTGAATTTCTCAACCACTTTCTTTTCAACAACGACCTGCTCCGGGTTTGCTCCGGTTCCCAACCCGACAAACCAAACCACGATTGTCTTGGGAAGAATCTGGGAATAAGCGCTGGTTTGCCCAATCAACACGACGAGTAAGAAGAATAAGGGAAATATACGGAACGGTTTCATAAGTTGCCTCGCGTTACCTGTACTGCGCCTGCCACTTTTCGACTGGAATGCCCGGAATGATTACGCCAGACATTTCCGGCGACTATCATCAACGCTTATCGTAACCGGGGTAGTCGGTGTCGGCAAGACAGCAGCGGCAAACGCTGTATCGGAGGAATTAAACAGGCAGGACAAATATTTTTCTGCTCGTTTCAATGTTACAGGTCAATCGCTTGACAAAATTTTCGATCCTATTTAATATGGTATGCGTACCATATGATAAATTAAAAGAATGTCTTATACAGAAAGGCGGTGAATTTCTGTATTTTCTATTTGGATATTTGATTGTTAAGCGTTTTTGATTGAGGATTAAAATGAAAAAAAATCGTATCCTTCTGCTTGCATTGTTGATCCTGTTCGCGGGCTTCGCGCAAACTGCGCAGGCCAAACCGTTGAAGTATCAGGGCGTCAAAATTAACCTCGTCACCTTCACTGGCCCACAGATTGCTGAACCGTTGGTGCGCCACGCGCCGGAGTTCAAAGCCAAAACAGGCGCAGAAGTCAATGTCGTTACTGTTCCATTCTCCGATCTCTATCAAACAATCCTGACCGACCAGACGACCAAGACCAACAGCTATCAGGGCTTTGTCTTTGCGCCACAGTGGATGGTGGATTATGTCGGCTTCCTCGAAGACCTGACGCCGCGCGTCGCCGCCAACAAGGAAATCGCATGGGATGATGTAGGGCAGTTCTTCCGCGAATTCAGCGCCAACTATGGTGGCAAGACGCTCGCTATCCCGCTGGATGGCGACTTCCACATGGTCTACTATCGCAGCGATGTCTTCGCCAAAGCAGGCCTGAAAGCGCCCGCGACATGGGATGATTATCTGGCCGCGGCGAAGGCGCTCAACGGACAGGATATGGATGGCGATGGCAAGGGTGATTATGGTTCGTGCATCGCCAAGAAGCGTGGCGAACAGGGTTATTGGTGGATTACCTCCATCGCTTCCGGCTCGATTCAGGCCAAAGGTACGGGCGAAGGCGCGTTCTTCGATACCGAAACCTTCAAGCCATTGATCGACAACGAAGCCTTTATCCGTGCGCTGGAAATCTATAAGGAAACCAACAAGTACGGCCCGCCGAACGAATTGGCGGTTGGTGTTGGCGATACACGCGGGTTGTTCACCGCTGGCAAGTGCGCCCTGACACTCGACTGGGGCGATATTGGTTCGCTATCCGTCGCGCCGGAATCCAAAGTCAAGGACAAGGTAGGATCGGTGATCCTACCCGGCTCGAAGAAAATTCTGGATCGCAAGACAGGCAAGCTGGTCGATGTGACCAAAGAAAATGCGCCGTATGCCGTTGACGGTGTGAACTATGCGCCGTTCGCCTCCTTCGGTGGCTGGTCGGGCGGTATCAGCGCAAATGCTGACGCGAAGGTCAAAGACGCAACGTTTGAATATCTCGCCTATCTGTCGTCGCCCGCAGTGTCCGGCGTCGATGTGACCATCGGCAAGACCGGATTCAACCCCTATCGCAAGAGTCATTTCGACAAGCTGGATAACTGGCTCAAGGCCGGGTTCAGCGAAGCCAGCGCGAAGGACTATCTCGGTGCGATCAACGCCAGCCTGAGCAGCCCGAACATGATTCTGGATATTCGTATCCCGCAGAACCAGCGCTATCAGCAGGTGATTCTGGATGAAGCGGTCAGCCAGTTCCTCGCCGGGGAACTCACCGCGCCGGAAGCCGCCAAACAGATCAGCGATAAGTGGGAAGAAGCGACCAACGAACTTGGACGCGACAAGCAGCTTGCCGCCTATAAAGCCACGCTCGGCATCAAGGGCAGCAAGTAATCTATAGATTGTAGTTTCGTTTCCCCGTGTCATAGCGGGGAAACAGTTTTTCATTTCACAAAAAACGTTACTTATCTTTTGAGGCAACCGCACATGGCTATTGCGCAAAGCGAAAATTTGTCTCAGGTCGCACCTGCCGCAAGCACCACAAATAATTCAAAACCGGGGGCAAATGAATCTGCGCGCTATGTCTTGCTGTTGCCTGCGCTGCTGCTGGTCTTATTCTTTTCCATCTTTCCCCTGATTGTTTCAGTCTATCTTTCGCTGTCCCGGATTACGGTCAGCCCGACGATCAACGTAACATTTATCGGGCTGGAAAATTTTAGAAAACAGTTATTCGGAACCGAGCAGCGCCATTTCCTCGGCAGGTTTGGGGAAATCGGGATTGTGGGCTATGCCGTCCTTGCGGCGATGCTGGTCTTCCTGATCGCTATGCTGCTGAACTATACCCGCAGCGGGCGATTCCGGGCAGTTGGCAACATCGGCAAGGTGCGTGGCGTATTCTTCCGGTTGTTGACCATCGCCCTGTTGATGTTTTTCACATGGCAATTCGTGAGTGCGTTCAGCGGCGAAGGCTTGCCCGGTACGCTCACCGTGACGCTGATTTTCGTCTTTGGCGGCGTTGCCCTGCAATACCTGATCGGCCTCGGTCTGGCGATGCTCCTGACACAAAATTTGAAAGGGCGACGTTTCTTTCGCATCGCGTTCCTGCTGCCGATGATGGTCACGCCCGTTGGTGTTGGTTTCCTGTTCCGTATGCTGGTAGACACAGTGCAGGGGCCTGTTGCGCCCCTCTGGACAGCCGTCGGGTTGGCGAACTTCACGTGGGCGACAGATCGTAACATGGTGCGGCTGGTGATCATCCTTTCCGACACATGGCAATGGATGCCCTTCATGTTCATCATTCTGCTGGCAGCACTCGAAGGGATCAGCCATGAGATTATCGAAGCAGCCTATGTGGATGGTGCGGGGCGTTGGGAAATGTTCCGCAGTATTGTATTGCCGCAGATTCTCCCGGTCAGTACCACACTGATTCTGATCCGCATGATCGAAGCCTTCAAAATTGTAGATTTACCGAATGTGTTGCTGGGCGGTGGGCCAGGTACAGCTTCGGAATCAATGACGCTGCAAGCCTATAAATCATTTCGCGTACCCGATTTGGGGACATCCTCGGCGCTGGCCTATTTGCTCCTGTTTGTTGTGACGTTTTTTGCGCTGGTCTATGTCAACCACATTCGCCGCCGCCTATTGGAAAGAATTTAGAAGATGCGCCGTTTCTTTCAATCGAACAGCTTGTCTGAATTATCGCCATTCCGCAAGATTGTTTCCTATTTCCTGCTCGGTACATGGACAGTGATCGCGTTATTTCCCTTCTATTGGCTGTTCATCACGGGGTTTAAATCGCGCGATGCGATTGATGGCACGCCGCGCTACCTGCCCTTCATCGACTTTCAGCCAACACTGGACGCATGGAAGCGGATTCTGACGGAAGCCGAAGTGCAGGTCTGGCGGCAATATGGCAATACTATTGTAGTCGGCATCACGAGTGCATTCCTGGCGCTGGTGATCGGTACTATGGCGTCCTATGCGCTGACCCGGTTTGAGTATCGCCCGAAGCCTGCCGTGATCGGTATGTTCATCCTGAGCGTGATCGGCGTGCTGCTGCTGATGGTCGCTGGCCTGGCGTGGTATCTGGCGCTGGTGATCATGACGG
Organism: uncultured Anaerolineaceae bacterium; assembly: GCA_964432445.1. Lineage (GTDB taxonomy): Bacteria > Chloroflexota > Anaerolineae > Aggregatilineales > UBA2796 > JBBRMW01. The sequence continues at coordinate 7,216 of CAYSOC010000186.1, read as the reverse complement.
GCGTGTTTCTGATTCTGACGCTGACCATCGGGCGACGTTTTCGCGGCACGATGAATAACGAAGATATTAGTTTCTGGCTGGTCAGTCAGCGGATGCTGCCACCGATTGCGGTGATCCTGCCGATCTATATCATGTTCCAGCAGCTACGTTTGCTGAACACGCTTTCGGGTTTGATTCTGGTCTATACCGCTGCGAACCTGCCGCTGGTGATCTGGTTCATGCGTGACTATTTCACAAGCCTGCCGATTGAACTGGAAGAATGCGCTTTCATTGATGGCGCGAACCGTTATGAAACACTGGTGCGGATCGTGCTGCCGCTGGCGATGCCGGGACTGGTTGCGGTATTCCTGATCGTGCTGGTCTTTACATGGAATGAATATACGATTGCCTTGTTCCTGACAGGCGGCGATACGCAAACCCTCCCCCTGCTGATTTCCGGGCAGAACGCAACGCGCGGCCCGCAGTGGGACAATATTTCGGTGCTGGTGACGATGATGATTGCGCCAATTGTGGCGATTGCCATCATTCTGGAACGCTTCATTGTGCGCGGGCTGCTGGTTGGCGCGGTGAAGGGCTGATCGGAGATGGAATACCGTACTCTGGGCAAAACCGGACTGAGCGTATCTGTATTAGGGTTTGGCGCGTCGCCACTCGGCAATGTTTTTGGAGAAATCGCGGAGCCGGACGCGATTCGCGCCGTGCATACCGCGCTTGATCTCGGTGTCAACTTCATCGACGTTTCGCCCTATTATGGCCTGACGCTTGCGGAGCAGGTACTCGGCAAGGCGCTGAAAACCATTCAGCGCGACAGGTATTATCTGGCGACGAAGGTGGGACGCTATGGCGCGAATACCTTTGATTTTTCTGCACAGCGCGTCACCCAAAGCGTGGACGAAAGTCTGGAGCGGCTTAATGTTGAGTACATCGACCTGATCCAGTGCCATGATATTGAATTTGTCGGGCTGGATCAGATTATCCATGAGACGTTACCAGCGCTCCGCAAACTTCAGGAGCGGGGGAAAGTTCGATTCATCGGGATCACCGGGCTTCCCCTGAAAATCTTCGAGACGGTGCTGTCTCAGGCCGAAGTCGATACCATTCTGTCATACTGCCGCTACAGCCTGAACGACACGGCGCTATCGAGGCTGCTCCCGGCCTTGCGGGAAAAAAATATCGGTACAATCAGCGCTTCGCCGCTAGGGATGGGTTTGCTCACGAATTATAGTGTACCGTCGTGGCATCCTGCCCCGGCAAATATTCGGGAGAAATGCGCTGAAGCTGCCACCTATTGTCGCGCGCATGGGACGAATATTTCCAGACTGGCGCTGCAATTCGCCGTAGCAAACCCGGCGATCCACACGACGCTGGTGGGTATGGCAAGCGTCGAAAACATCACCGCGAACGTTCGCTGGATCGAGGAACCGCTCGATCTTTCCCTGTTGGCAGAGGTACTCGCAATCCTCGCGCCGATACACAACCAAACCTGGGCGAGTGGCAAACCGGAAAATAATTGATTCCCTATGAAGATAGATTCACATCAACATTTCTGGCAGTACAATCCGGTTGAATATGGCTGGATTGGGGCGGAGATGGATGCCCTGAAACGGGATTTCCTGCCCGCAGATTTGCAACTCCTTATTGCACAATCGGGGATCGACGGAACTGTCGCGGTACAAGCCCGCCAGAGCCTCACGGAAACGGAATGGTTGCTCCGGCTGGCGGAAGAAAATGATTTCATCAGAGGTGTGGTGGGCTGGGTTGACCTGCGCGCGCCGGACGTGGAATCCCAACTCGCAAGGTATGCCGGGTTTGGCAAATTCAAGGGCGTTCGTCATGTCATTCAGGGTGAATCGGATGATCGTTTCATTCTGCAACCGGAATTTCTGCGCGGACTCGGCTCGTTGCGCGGTTTCAACCTGGCCTATGATCTGCTGCTGGTTCCGAAACACCTGCCCTTTGCGCTTGAGGCTGTACGCAAGTTCCCGGAACAGCGATTTGTTGTGGATCATATCGCCAAGCCGCATATCCGCGAACACCGGATTGACCCCTGGCAGGCACATATTCAGGAACTGGCGACCTGTAAAAATGTGTATTGCAAGGTATCGGGCATGGTCACAGAGGCTGCGTGGAATGCCTGGAAACCGGATGATTTCCGCCCTTATCTGGATGTGATTTTTGATTGCTTTGGCACAGATCGATTGATGTTCGGCTCGGATTGGCCTGTTTGCACGCTCTCCGGCAGTTATGATCAGGTGTATTTGCTGGTTGCTTCCCGGTTGCAACACGAGCCGGATGATACCCGTGACAGGGTTTTCGGGGCAAACGCCGTAACATTTTATGGTTTATAGTTAGGACGAAAGTCATAGGGAGATTACGATGACAGACGCCCTTGCGGGTTGTCCGCAAATTGTTTTAATCCTGAAACATACCTCTTGACCCCACCCTAAATCCCTCCCCGCTGGCGAGGAGGGACTTCCAAACCCGCGCGGACTGGCGCCCTTTCCCCGCAGGCAGGGAAAGGGCGGGGGGATAGGGGTCAAACACTGCAATTTTATTTGCGGACAAGCCCTTCTGCACGTCCGTTACGGGGCATCATTTGGATGGTTCGCCCGATTCAGCGCGCCACAGGCGTGACGCCCTTCTTCAGGATGATATTCCCATATTTGGCGGTTTCCCCGGTCATGACAACGGCAAATGCCTGACGCGCCCGTTCATAGAAGGCGAAGCGTTCAACCCGCTGGATTGCGGGCGTCTCCGGCCAATAGCGATCCACCACCGCGCGATAACCCGCTTCTACCGCCGGGTCGAGTACATCCCCCGGAACGGCGGCCATCATCGCCAGCGGACTTTCTACATAGGTATCCAGCGCGAACAATGGCAAAATTCCATCCAGCAAATCCGGGATGCGGATGCCGTCTGCCCGGACGACGCGCGTACCCATCGACTCGCCGGGGAAATGGGCATCGGCAAGCACGATTTCATCACCATGTCCCATTCGATACAGCACACTCAATAAGTCTGCTCCGATGACAGGGGAGATTCCAATTAACATTTAAAACCTCTATTCAAAAGAAAGCATCGCTTTAATTACCCCGGTTTCCGGGCGCAGCCAACTGGCAAACTCTTCGATCAATCCTTCGGGCGTAGCATGATGGGTAAGCCATGCGCTGGTATCAATTTTACCCGCTGCCACGTTCTCGATTACCCAGTCAAAATCTTCCGGGAGTGCGTTGCGCGTTGCCAGCAGGGTCATTTCGCGGCTGTGGAACAGTGGGTCGTGGAACGTCACGCTGTCCTGCACCAGCCCTACATAAACCAGGCGTCCGCTGTGTCCCACGAAATTAAAAGCGCTGTTCATCGAGCGAATATTCCCGGTTGCGTCGAAAACCGCTGTCGGCAAATCCCGATCCAGCAGATTGCGTAACTGTGATTCGGGATTATCGCGCGCATCAATCGTCGCCTTGATCGGCAGATGGGTGCTACAAAAGGCCAGTCGCTCCGGGTTGACATCCAGCGCAATCACATCCACGCCCATCAGATGCGCAAACTGCATCACGCCCATGCCAATCGGCCCGGCTCCGATAACGGCGATTGTCTCTCCGGCTTCCAGCCTGGCGCGTCGGACGGCGTGTGCGCCGATACTGAACATCTCGACAATGGCAAGACTTTCGACAGGAACCTGATTCGCCCGATGCAATTTTTTAATCGGGACAAGGAGCATTTCCCGCATCCCGCCATCCCGATGTACGCCAAGTACCTGCATGTTTACGCAGCAATTCGGGCGTCCGCGCCGACAAGACAGACATTTGCCGCAATTGAGATAGGGTTCTACCGCACAGCGATCCCCCACCTTGAGGGTGTGCGGCTGGTCAGAAGCGCCAAGCGCCACAATTTCCACCGCGAGTTCATGCCCCAGAATCCGGGGATAGGAGAAGAAAGGCTGTTTGCCCTCGAAGGCGTGTAAATCTGTGCCGCAAATCCCAACCCGCAGGACACGCACGAGCGCTTCTCCAGTTTCAGGTGTTGCGGGTGATTCGACATCACTCAACCGCAGATGACGTGGTTCATCCAGAGTGATTGCTTTCATAAATATCCTATATGGTACGCATACCATATCATTTTAGAGCGCTATATCAGGTTTGTCAATTTGGCGATATTCCTAATCAGATAGCTCGGCAGGAACGGCGAATAATCAATTCTGTGGGGAGGATAATGTCACGATTTCCGGCTTCTTCTTCGCCCATGATCTGGCGGAGCAGAAGCTCTGCGGCACGATAGCCCATCTCATAGGCGGGGATCGCTGCAACAGTCAGGAACGGTTCGATCAGGAGCGTCAGGGGCAGGTCATCGAAGCCGACAACCGATACCTGTTCCGGCACAGAAAGCCCTGCTTCCTGTAACCCTTTCAGCACGCCAATCGCAATGAAGTTGTTCCCTGCAAAAATGGCGGTAGGACGCTGTGGCATTTTGAGTATCTGCCGGGTCATCCGCGTGCCGCTGGCCTGGTTATATTCCCCATAGATAATCATAGAAGGGTCAATCGGGATTCCGGCTTCCTGCAACGCCCGTTTATAACCCAAAACGCGCTCTGTGCTGGTGGATACGACCTCTGGCCCGGTCACGATGGCGATCCGGCGATGCCCCAACTGGATCAGATAGTTTGTAAGCTGGTATGCGCCATCCATCGAGTTGCCGCGTATCACGTCGATATAGGTTTCCGGGATACGGCGGTCTATCATCACCAATGGAACATTCTGGCTTTTGATTTCCATCACAATTTCGGGGTTGGAAAAGGCGGGGACGAGCAGTAATCCATCGACCTGCCGTTCCAGCAAAAGACGCACATAGTTCCGCTGTTTATCGGGGTTTTCGTCGGTATTGCACAGGATCACGTTGTAATTGTGCCGCACCGCCGCATCCTCGACGCCGCGCGTGAGCGTTGTCCAGAACGGATTGGTAATATCCGAAACGATCAACGCCAGCAGATTTGTTTTCTTGAAGCGCAGGCTTTGGGCGAGTTTGTTGGGGATATATTGCAGTTCCGCGATGGCGGCTTCGACGCGCGCGCGCGTTTCTGCATTCACATATCCGCTATTGTTAACAACTCTGGAAACCGTAATCGGGGCCACGCCTGCTTTGGCGGCTACGTCGCGTATGCTTGGCATTATTCCTGTATTGGCTCTAGTTATGACTCTGCATTATCGCACATTTTGGACGCAGTTCGCCGTTACAGTATCCATATAAAATAACGTGAGATCGGGATAACAAGCCCTCAACTCGCAGCCTCTTCTCCCACAGGCGAAGGGGAATCAGCAAGAGTCTGGAAGTCCCTCGCCTGCGGGAGATGGATTCAGGGTGAGGGCTATCTATAACACCAATAGCTTTATCCCGTATTCGCGTTAAAACAAATTACCACTCCTGAATGGGGTGGTAATTGAATTTTAGAATCGGGTTTTAAGACTGCCGCTATAGAAAGCGGCAATAGGGTTTGTTACTGGACAGTCGCCAGAGCGTCACACGCGGGGCAGCTACCACCTGCGCGAATCATCGCATAACCAGCCTGTGGGTCTGCGCCATAGAAGCTAAAGTCTACGTTGAAGACGATGATCAGGCGTACCTTGCCACTCGCAGAACCGAGCAACATGGCTTCCTTGAGCCACTGCGCCTGTTGTGCGATTGTGGTATTGGCTGCCCATGAGAAGCCAGCCGAGAGCGGACCATAACCTTCTGGCGTCAGGAAACCAAGTTCTGTGAAGCAGGCGGGCTTACCGGGGAACGAAGCCAGCGCACGGTTGAGCATGGTCGAGAAATAGCGGGTCGGGTAGCTGTCGCGCGGGTCGCCGCTGCTCTGGGTCGGGCTGACAACACCTTCGTTGTAGTGGACGCCAACGCAGTCCAGATAGTTGGCTGCACCTGCGGCGGCCATCCCTGCATAATAGGTGTCGTCGTTCCAATAGGCTGCGGTCTTTCCGCCGGGGCCAGCCGCACCTGTCGGAGCAGGCGCACCACTGATGACGATTGTGTTCGGGTTGGCTGCCTTGATTGCGGTTGCTGCCTTTGACAACAGACCAGTGTACTTCACCGGATCGATCTGACCATTCGGCCATTCGCGGTCAAGGTTCTGTTCGTTCCAGACTTCAATCGCGCCTGCACCAGCGCCTGCCAATTGGCCGACATAGCTGGCATAGGTACTCCAGTAGGATTCGTTGACTACCGAAGGAATATCACCGATGACGGAAACAAGAGCCGACTTGCCTTGTGTCTTGGCGGCGTTGATCAAACCAATGACGCCACCATCGCCAACTTTGGCCTGGAACTTCACCCACTTCATCTTGGCGGTGTTCATCTTGCCGACAGTACCCAGGCTGAATTCCTGTACCTGACCGCCGTATTCAAAGCCACCGCTGATCTTGCCAGTGATTGGTGAACCACCTACTGTGCCGCCAGTTGTGGTTGTGGCGCAGAAGACAATCTTGCTGGCATCAACGTTCGTATGAATTTCATACGACTTGTTATCGAACAGCGTAATCACGAACGCATAGCCGCCGACAAAGCCGGGACGGGCAGTCACACCAGTTGCAGCACAGCCGAGTTCGGAATCGTTGAAGGCGACGATCTCATAGGTCCAGCTTTTGACCGGGCGACCATTGAGCGAACGCCCAATCTTCTTGCCGAGCGCTTCTTTCGCCTTGAAATAGGCTTCCATCATCTTGGAGCCGGGGGTCGCCTGGACATAGGGCGTACCTGTCAGCGCAGGCGCTGGCGTATTGGTTGCAACACCCTGGCCTGGGATCGGCGTCGGACTTGCTTGCAGTGCGAACGCCGCTGTTATCGGGGCGAGTGCAAACATCACCGCCAACAGTGCGCTAATCATTGATATCGAAAACAGGGAACGTTTCACAGACAAAAACTCCTCACCATCCCACTACGGGTTTAAAATCAGCGCAAGGATAGCGAAAAAACGTTCCGCTGTCTATGCCTGTCAGTCAACCGTCAGGAAACCGCGCTAGTGTAGGTGGAAGGACGTACAGCGCCAATCCTGTTAATCGCCCCCACCAACAGGCGGATTGGCATATCCCGGTGGGGGTGTTGCATAGACGATAATCCCATAGGGGTATTTGTACGTTGGTGTAGGCGTTGGCGTCTCTCTTTTTTGAACCGAATCGCCGCCACCATTATCCTGAGTAGCAATAGCGGTATTGCTCCAGCGTCCGGC
>CAYSOC010000185.1:0-12427 GCA_964432445.1 uncultured Anaerolineaceae bacterium | reverse complement strand
CTTCCCCGAAGTCTTCGGACGTGGCGCTGGCAGTACCTTCACTATCAAGGAATAGAGGCAATGCTCTGCCGGGTGATAACAATATCACTCGGCATCCTCAAAGAATCCAGAGAGCCTGCCAGTCAATGGACAATTCAGCCAATCGTTGTTGTCTGGTTTTATGAGATAAGGGATATTGCTCAGATTTCGTGCTATATTTTCAATGCACAGCTAAATTCACCTGGCAGTTACGACAACTTTGTATTGAAACTCATAATAGCACCAAATCTAAACATGACCCAATGTAATAAATAAGACAGCAATTTCCACTGCAACCGATTGATTAACCTTCTGTAGGGTAAACTTTCATCATCCTGATGTAGGGTAGAGCAGTGTGCGCTACCATTTTGAGCGTGGTTTCTTATTTATTGCTGCTATCGTGCTGGTCTTTGGCAGTCACAAACTGATCAGCGTTTATGCAGTGCTACCCCACCCTGCACTTTTATCCTCATGGTCGCTAGCGATACCGGAATTGTCTGGCAAGGATAGAACTGATACGGAGGATAGATTGCCTCAGGTGGCTTTCATTGATGTGGGGCAGGGCGATAGCATTTTCATCAAAACACCAGCGGGTTGCACTGCCTTGATTGATGGCGGATATGCGAACGGGAATGCCTTGGCATATTTGCAGAAACAGCGGGTGAGTCGTCTCGATCTCATCATTGTTTCACACCCGCACGCGGATCACATCGGTGGATTGGTGCAAATGCTGAATGCGCTTCCGGTGAAGGCTATCTGGACTTCAGGTGCTTCTCACACAACCAGTGTTTTCGAGAATCTGTTGGATACCATAGCGGCAAAGAAGGTTCCATACTATGAAGCATCGATTGGACAGTCCATTCAGTGTCAGGATTTGTCATTTGTCGTTTTGTTTGATCAGAAAAGTGCGGCGAACCTGAACAACACTTCGCTGGTACTCCGCTTGCAGTATCAAGCGCAGTCATTTCTATTTACCGGAGATGCGGAACAACCAGTAGAAAGGCAACTGATTCAATCAGCATCAACAATGCTGGCATCGACCATCTTGAAAGTGGGTCATCATGGGTCAGCAACTTCTTCAACTTCTGCTTTCCTGACTTTGGTGCATCCGAAAATTGCGGTTTACTCAGCCAGCGCCTCCAATAGTTATGGACATCCTCACCGCAGTACGATTGCAAATCTGGAGGCAGTTGGCGCAACCATTTATGGTACAGATATTCATGGTACGGTGACAATCTTGACTGATGGAAGTACGTTTACCATACAGACCGAAAAGAGTGTGCCTCCGCTGTTCAAAGGAGCCACGATTGTCCCTGCATCCACTTTTCTGCCGATAACTTCAATGACCCCGGTACCCCAAAGCACTCTGCGCTATGACCCTAAAGGACCCGATAGAGATTGCAAGGATTTTGCAACACAAGCGGAAGCACAAGCGTTTTTCATTGCTGCTGGTGGTCCAACAGGAGATCGCCATCGTTTAGACGGAGATAATGATGGAATTGCGTGTGAGAGTTTGCGATGACTGAGTTATTGCATGTCACGGTGGACCGATTTGAAGGAGAGATGGCTGTCCTGATCACTTTTGTGGGAGAGGTGCTTGATGTCCTGCGTGCGAGGCTACCACGTCGGTTACGCGAAGGGGATTATATCGTATTGACCATAGAAGATGGGCAAATCCTCAGTGCCAAAATCGATCACGAGGCCACCGCAGAAGTACGAAAACGGATCACGGCCAAGCTAGAGCGATTACGCCGTGGCGCGCATCTGGACGCGACAGATCCTGACGCTAAGACGGATTAACCTCGGCAGGTATCTTTCAGATACAATCCGTTGTTAGGAGAGACCTGATGGAACGGAAACAACAGAAACGTCCGCAGCGACTACAGAATGCCAAAGTTTGGCTACCCACCTATACAGGAAAGCGTTTATGCAGTGCCTATCGGAAACGCTACGGCACCGATTGGTCGACGACTTTCCTTGAATTGGAAATGCTCGGTGTTGCCATCGATCCTGCCTATCAAGAACAAGTGCTACACACCGCCCAAATCGAACGTGAGCGCAAGCAACAGAAAAAACTGGAACACACGATGGCTACAGATTTGGGAGCTATTGAACAGAACGATACTTTTGCCTTTATCGTTGGTTATACCAGCGGTGGCGCACCTTACGGAATTACCTGGGAGGAGTGTACGCTATTGTCCGATGAGGAGAGCGAATAATCTCACGACTGGAATCCGTTGTTAGTCCCAATCAAGCTGCTGCCAGGGACTGGTAGTATTCGCTTCGGGATCTAAACTGATTTTGGCATCGGGTACCGAACGCAACTGATCTTCCAACCAGACTGGTTGTAGATGCTGGACGAAGAAGGCATCGACGGGCGATTGTTGTGGTGGTTGCCAATTCTTGCGTGCGCAGGTGAAGAAGACCATGCTATTCAGAAAATTTTGCAGCGCAACATTGGCATATTCCGCCCAGCGGTCAACCGCAAGATCAGCTCCTGTACTGATCAATTCTAAAATATCGGTATCATCCTCATAAGCAAGCCCTGGATTTTCTACCCGTTCTGTTTCCATGAAAAGCAGAATGCAATCCTTAGCCATCAGAGCGTCTCGCTGCGAGGCGTGGTGTTCAACCAGCAACACCCGCGCTTGGGGTGCATGTTGGCGATCTTCCAGCGAGGCACTGGAGGGCAAGCCGGGGAAATGTACCACGAACAAGCCCCAGCCTAACAGTAGCTGCTGCTCATCAACGACCTGATCCACGCGCAAATACCAGCATTCATCTTCACAGTCCACATGATCATGCAGCAGTGTCACATGATAAATGAGACATTGTCTATTGAAAGCGGGCTGCGGGAGATTATCGCATTGGAACGTATCATTCACGAGCCTGCGCGCACGCTCATTATGGCGATTTTATATACCGCCGATGTTGATTTCCTCTTCTTGCGGCGTGAAACAGGACTAACCAAGGGTAATTTGTCCTCTCATCTAGGCAAACTTGAACAAGCTGGTTACATCGCCATTGAAAAGGCGTTTGTCGGTAAGGTCACGCGCACTATCTGCCGACAGACCGAGACAGGTCGACAAGCCGTTCTGACCTACCATGAGCAACTGCATCGTGCCATTTGCCCACCTGCCCCAATAGAGGCCTTAACAAAGCGCTGTGGGGACAAGCTTGTTGAGAACCTGATTGCGAGAGCATGGAACATTAATATGAATAAGGCTTACCGCTGGTCTGGTAGGTCGGGAAGGGAGATAATGGACGGAGGAGGGAAGCATGACGACACGCCGTCCGAGCCAGACGACCACCAATGCGGTCGATGGATATGCCAGCCAGTATGACCGTTTGTTCAATCGGGTCAGCCAGCGCAATAGCTTTCGGCAGTATCCGAGCGGATTGTTGTTGCCGCTGGAAACGAACAAGCATTTGCGTGGGATAGCGGCAGCGGTACCGGGGGCAGAAGTGGAAGCCTTACAACATTTTCTGGTGGATGCCCCGTGGTCAGTGGAAACGGTCAACGCGAAACGGCTGGAGCAGTTCCAACAGCTGGAAGCCACGCACTGGCACGCTCAAGGGGTACTCATCATCGATGAAACCGGAGACCGCAAGAAAGGAGCACACTCGGCGTACACCTCGCGCCAATATCTGGGGAGTGTGGGGAAATTGGACAATGGGGTGGTTTGCGTGAGCAGTCACTGGGCCAGCCCAACGGTGCATTATCCCTTGGAAGTGCTTCCCTACACCGCTGCGGAACGCTTGCCGCAAGGCAAACAAGATGCCGGCTTTGCCACTAAGCCAGCGCTGGCACAACGGCTTATTCATCAAGCGCGGGCGATGGGCGTGCCGTTTGCGGCAGTGGTGGCAGACAGCTTCTATGGAGAACATCGCGGTCTGACGGACTGGCTGAGACGGGAGGAGATTCCGTTTGTGATGCCGTTCAAGCCCACGCACGAAATTTGGCAATTCGTGGGTGACCCGGAGCATCTGCCTGCGTTTTCGCCTGCGGAAGCGGCGCAGCGCGTACCCGCCAAAGCTTGGCAGCGGATGATACGCACCTTTGCCGATGGCACACAGGCGACTTGGTACGTGGTCGATTTAGCTTGGGGGGCGTGGGGCACTGACCGCGCCACGCGACTGGTGGCGTTTACCTCCGACAGAACCACTCTCCCCGCTGAGTCAACCGCCTACCTCCACACCAACATTCCGCTGACAACTGCCACCGCAGGGGAGATTGCGCGACTCTACAGCTTGCGCGAATGGATTGAAGTCTTCTATAAACAAGCTAAAAACGAACTCGGCTGGGCCGATTGGCAGATGCGTCAGCCACGAGCGGTGCTACGGCATTGGTATCTGGTCTTTTGTGCCTATTCCTTGACCCTGCTGCATGGCTTGGCAATTCCACCCTCAAAAAAACGCCGACGCTCATCCGTTGGATGACGTGCATTCGCTTAGTGCGTTCCTGGTTGCGACCCTGGGCAGATATTACTCGGTGGTGGTCATTCTGGTCATCATCGCCTCCGTCACCCGACCTCGAAGCGCTCCTCTCCTATGTGCGGCATTCCCATCCGCTTCTTCCCGACCTACCAGACTAGCGATAGAGCGCCCGCAAAGCCAGAATGAAGAAGCGGCAGTGACGCACCGTCGCCACGTCTGCGCTCAATTCGCTGCGATTGGCACTCAGGTGACAGGTGAACCGGGAAAGTTGCAGAACGCAGCAAAAATCTGGCAAATATGGCAGGAGACTTGTCAGAAAAGCGCCGATTCGCGCCATACGGCGATGGCAAAGACCTTCGCCCGCGAATTAGTGGAATTACAATCCGTGCTATAACCGCTTTCTCTGTTAAATAATCCACGATAAGACAACAGAAACGATCCACAGGGTATCCACTTAAATCCGTTGATACCCTGCCTGAAATATGTTGCTATATCCAGTTGGATAGCACTACCAACTGTTTATTCGGCTCTTTGGGGTCATTGGTTTGGAGATCAATATGGAAGCGATGTTTACCATCCATCCCCTCGTGCATTGAAAAATTTAGCGTAATGGTCGCCTCCTGCCCCGGCTGGATCACCCTGGTGCTCAGGATAGCACGTGGTGGGCAACAGCCCACGATGACCTGCACCTGCGGGTTATTTAGGATGACCAGTGGTTGATCACCGATGTTCCGCACATGAAAGACCGTTTCAACTGGTGTTCCAAGCCGGACATCTCCATAATCGAAGATATTCTGAACAACATCGATGCGTGGTGCGCCAGTAATCTGGACAGTGCCGTTACTGGCAGAGCGGTTGCCGATGTTATTCATGATAAGCAAGCCGACAATGGTGAAAACAACAAGGCTTCCAACCAGCCAAAGTCGCCGCATCGTTGACTGCTTCGTATGGCTATCCTGCCGATGAGATTTACGAGAGTGAGACATTTCGTGTGTCCTTTCATTACCAACCGTTACTAACGTATTCAGCAGGTATTGATGCGCGAAAAGTATTTGCTAAATCAGGGCATTCTTGTATCTGTAGACGGCCCCGCTGAACTATATTGAGCATCAATATACGTTCTGATTTCCGCCGCAGATTTCCCCTCCTTCTGCAACCGCATCACATCTTGTGTGATGTCGACACAAATACTACAAAACGCAGCATGATTATCAAAAGTGGGCGTGCCATCAGGCGCAATCGCTTTGATATAGCAGTCCAGATTGTTTTTATGCCCCAGACGGCTGCATCCGCAGTAACAAGGAACCGTCTCTAAAGCATGAGGATTGCTGACTGCGAATTGATAGGCGTCCTGAGCCGCCGGAGCCGCGTTTTGTACAAAATCGGGCATATCGGCCATTGCCATTTTTGCTATAGAAGCAGGGCCACCGATTTTTGGAGACCCACAGGCAGAAAGAAAAATCATTCCGATCATCAGGAGCAAACCGGGTGGAAAAAAGCGGGAGGCACGCATAGTCGAACGTCCTTTGAATCTCTTGCTCTCAAGGTAACAAAAAGACGCGCCCTCAAACAGTGATATTTTGTCTGCGTATTGGTGAGCAACGTCACAAACGCAATTGGCGAATTTCAGCCATCGAAGTGGTTTCCCAAATGATTCCTGCGCTCCCCAATAATGAGGTGTTGATCGGGGGAATTCATCAGATACCCGCCAAACAGCGTATACCCTAATCCTTTCTCGATTTTTACAATTGGTATGGTGTTGATGGTATGAATAGCAAAGGAAAGGCTAAATTGTTCAAGCGTATTGTTGTTGTATTGCTTATCGTCTTGGGATTGGGGAGTATCGCTAATCCGATTTTGGCAAAAGGCCCGATTGAGGGACGTGCCGGGCGTGCCGAAGTGCGGTTCATGGAAGGTATGATTGACCATCATCAGATGGCACTCGACATGGCTGCGGACTGTCTCAAGAATGGTTCTGCCGCCGATGTCAAGAAACTCTGTCAGGGTGTGATTGATGCCCAGACCCCGGAAATCAAAATGATGCAGGGCTGGCTCAAAGACTGGTATCAGATCGCCTATCAGCCCATGCCAATGAAAGATATGATGGGAGGAATGGGCGGGATGAATATGGGTGGCACTGCTACCGATCCAACGGGGATGATGGGCATGATGGCAGGTTTCAACCGACTCAAGGGCAACGATTACGATGTGGCATGGCTGGAATCCATGATTGATCACCACAGCGACGCCCTCACGATGTCCAACCGTATTCTGAAATACACCACGATTCATGATGAAGTGAAAACCTTAGCGACCAACATCATTAAGGATCAGACTGCTGAAATCCAGAAGATGGAAGATATGCTCAAGACCATGAGTAGCAAGTAAAAAGGGCAAACAACAATGATTCGGGTGGTGCTGGCCGATGATCACAGTGTGGTGCGACGCGGTATCCGTGATTTCTTGACCGAAGCAGGCGATATTGTCGTCGTCGCCGAGGCCGAAAACGGATTGCAAGCATTGGATTACATCCATCAGCATCGCCCGGATGTGGCAGTTCTGGATATTCAGATGCCAGAATGCAGCGGAATCGAAGTTGCCCGACAATTGCGCCAAGAAGGAGCGTTGCTTGGTATTCTCATTCTGACGGCCTTTGATGATCCGCCGTATATTCGTACTGCCTTGGAAATTGGCGCAAACGGCTATGTTCTCAAATCCTCCGAAGCCGATGAGATCGTCGGAGCGGTACGCGCGACTTATGAAGGTCAGCAAACCCTTGACGCACGCCTTGCTCAAGCGACCACTGAAACGCCGCCAGCATTGGTGACGATTAGCCTGACTGAACGTGAACAGAGTGTTCTCAAACTGGCAGCACAAGGGCTAACCAATAAATCAATTGGATTCAAACTATCCATCAGTGATCGCACGGTTCAGGAACACCTTGCCAATGCTTATGAAAAGCTCGGCGTAGCGAATCGCACAGAGGCAGTCACGAAAGCAATTCATCTGGGTTTGTTGAAAATGCGAGATTAGACTGACTGTGAAATCAAAACAGGTGTATTTGGAAGCGTAATGGTGAGGTTTGTGCCACTATTGACACGGGATACGATAGAAAGTTTCCCACCGATTTGTTCAGCCCGTTCAATAATCCCCATTAATCCATAATGCCCCGTTCGGGCAAAGGCTTGGGGATGTTCCGGTAGGTCAAACCCGCGCCCATTGTCTTGAATCGACAGCCTAATCTCATTCCCGAAGCAGAGCGATACGGTCACAACAGTTGCATGGGCATGACGCACTACATTATTGAGCGCTTCTTGAGTGATGCGATAGAGAGCGAGTTCGTGATTGGGTAGCAGGCGAGACACCGACCCTTGAACCATAAAGTGAATCGTCAAGCCAGATTTTTCGGCACTCTGATTGGTCAACATCTCCAGCGCAGGGGTTAACCCTAAGTCTTCAATGTAGGAAGGGCGCATATCCCGAATCAATTGGCGCAAGCCGATGATCATATTATCTATCAGGCTATGCAAGCTATCCAGATGAGCCGCTACTTTGTCGGGATCACGCTCCAGCGCGCGTTGTGCCATCTGCCGTCGTTGATTCAGAGCAATCAGTGATTGCAGCGTATCGTCATGGAGGTCCCGCGCAAGACGTTTGCGTTCTTCTTCCTGCCCTTGCAGAGTTGCCTCGATATAGCTTTGGATACCGTTTTGCGATTCCTGCAGACGTTGCATCATGCGGTTCAAGGTCGCTTGCAAGTCGCGGATTTCCTGTACGCCGCCGACGGATTGTAGTGTCATCTGGTAATTGCCCCAAGCGATCTGGGCTGCCAACTGTCCCAATCGACGTAAGGGCAACACGACACTGTAAACCCCATAGGCGAGAATGCCGACGGTCAGCAATAGCGCAGGAATCACGGCTAGTGGAGCAATCAGCGACATTTTCAGAAAGGGATTGGTGACTTCTGCCCAAGGTTCTTGTAAAACCAATGTCCAGTTCAAGCCCCCGACATGCGCCGATACCGTTACCAAATCAGTTTGCCCAGACTGCGCAGTGTGGGTCGCCATATCATGAGTCAAGAGTTCACCCGTTTGTGGATTCACGCTGTTGGTCGTCTGCCCGGTGGTATCCTGAATAACATGACCATCATCGGCCAGTATCACCAGACGCGAGGCAATGCTTGAAGTGATGGCCTCTACCGTCCCCGGAACATTCAGATTAGCTAGCGAAATCGCGCCGAAAAGCCGTTTCGTGTGATCGCTGCTTTGTACATTCAACACTACCAACGGTGGTTGAAGATCGTGATCCAGTACCCATGAGGTCGTTGTACTGAGCAGGTTGGTTGCCCACACCACCTTTGATTGCGATTGGTCAACTACTTTTCCATCCAGATCGGCAACGAGTAACCCACCATCAAAGATTTGCTTCAATTGTGGGTCAGCCACTAGCAGGTTTGGTAAAGCCTTTCCATCCGCGATGCGTTCCGCGAGAGAATTCAGGATGAGCATCCGGCTTTGAAACCGATCCGTCACCGCCTCGGCAGCAGCGTTCACCGCGCGCCGATCTCGATCACTGACCAATGTCCGCATCGCTGCCTCGTGCAATGAAACGCTGCTATAGGCGACAAAAGTCAGCAATATCACAATCGGAAAAACCACGATGAGAACCAATTGGGTCGTGAAACTGCGCAGACGGATCGGTACAGCCATAGTGCTTTCCTGTTAGGTAGCCTGATGTTTCAAATGCGGCAGCTTGGCGCGTTTGAGTAACACTGCATTCACGGCCACGATGATCGATGACCCCGACATTGCCAGCGCTCCGATTTCTGGGCGCAAGGTTAGCCCAAATCCGGCAAATAGTCCCGCCGCAATCGGGATTGCCAGCATGTTATAGCCCACTGCCCAAGCCAGATTTTGACGCATTTTGTTCAGGGTGGCACGGCTGAGTTCAACCGCGCCGACCACATCAAATGGATCGCTTTTCATCAACACGATGTCAGCTGTTTCAACGGCCACATCCGTACCAGCGCCGATGGCAATTCCAATATCTGCCTGTGCCAACGCCGGGGCGTCGTTGATGCCATCGCCTACCATTGCTACTTTCTTGCCTTGTATTTGCAGTTCCTTGACCTTGTTCGCCTTCTGATCAGGCAGCACTTCGGCAAAGACAGTGGTGATACCAAGTTCGCCCGCGACTTGCTGCGCTGTAGCTTGATTGTCTCCAGTGAGCATAGCCACTTCGACGCCCAGTTTTTGCAGTGCCAACACTGCCTCTTTTGCGCCTTTTCGGATTTGATCGGCGATGGCGATCAAGCCAGCGGGTTGGTTGTTGAATGCGACGTAGATCACTGTGCGCCCCGCGCCTGAAAGCTGGTCAGCCTGTGCATCGAGTTCACTGAAGACAATCTGGTGGTCGGTCATTAACTTGCGATTGCCGATGAGGATGGTTTGGCTGTTTGCAGTGGCATGTAAGCCGTGACCGGGAACTGCCTCGAAATTAGTCGCCTGTGGTATATCCAGCCTTTTCGCCTGTGCGGCTTTGATCACAGCCTGTGCTAGAGGATGTTCACTGCCCGCTTCGGCAGAGGCAGCCAAACGCAGGAGATCGTCTTCACTAACTGCGGGAACGGTCACCATCTCAACCACTTCTGGTTCACCGCGTGTCAGTGTCCCGGTTTTATCGAAGATAACCGCATTGATTTTGGCAGGGGCTTCGAGTGCTTCGGCATTCTTGTAAAGAATACCGTTTTCTGCACCCATACCTGTTCCAACGGCTACCGCTGTCGGAGTTGCCAGACCGAGCGCGTCTGGGCAAGTGATGACGACCACAGTAATCGCAAACGTCAGCGCGGTGATGATGGGAGCATGTTGAATAATTGCCCAATAACCAAAGGTCAACAAGCCACCGATGATTGCCACGAGTACCAAATATTGAGCAGCTTGGTCAGCAAGACGTTGGGCAGGGGCCTTAGAGTTTTGCGCCATTTGCACCAACTTGACGATCTGATTGACCGTTGTATCTGCGCCAATGCGTGTCGCTTTCGCTTTGAATGATCTGGTTCCGTTGATTGTCGCGCCGATCACGGTATCGCCCATTTTCTTGTGAACAGGTTGGCTCTCGCCTGTGATCATGCTCTCATTCAGACTGGAGGTTCCCTCAATCACCTCACCATCAATCGGGACGCGATCTCCGGGGCGCACCACAAATATATCTCCGACTTTGACCTGATCCGTCGGAATTTCGACTTCTTTGCCATCACGCTCTACCTTCGCTGTTGGTGGCGAGAGTTTGATCAGTTTTTCAATGGCGGCGTTTGTACCAGAACGGGAGCGCATTTCCATCCAATGCCCGAACAGCACGAATGTGGTCAGCATCGCAGCGGCTTCGTAGAATGTATCGGCTTTGAAGAAGAAGGTTGCCCCGACGCTGAAAACATAGGCGGTTAACACACTCAACGCGACAAGCACGCTCATATTCAGGACGCGCATCCGCAACCCGTTTTTCGCGCCCACAAAGAACGGCCATGCTCCATATAGCACCACAGGGGTAGCAAGAAGGAAGCCGAACACCGGGACGGATAATCCAAAGGGAGGCGGGATCATCAGGCCAAACAACTCGGCCAAGTGCGACGTGATGAAAATTGGAATGGTGAACACCAGCGATACGAAAAAGCGATTGCGCATATCACGCGCCATCTGATCCGCCGACATGTTGCCATGCCCCATCATCGCGTGAGCATCCATATTGTGTCCACTATGTTCGTCCGCGTGAGGGGCAGCCATCGCGGACATCTGATGTCCAGCATGTTCTATTGCAGCGTGAACAGTAGACGGGGACGTCGGCATTTCATGGCCAGTGTGCTGCATTGCTGCATGGTTGCCATGCGGCTCATGGGATTGATGGCTGCCGATCTCGCCTGTGCAGACGTAGCCGCAATCCTTGACTGTCGCCTGCAAAGTCGCCAGTGTGGTTTGGGTTTCGTCATAGTGGACGGAGGCAGTGCTATTGAGATAATTGGCATCGGCATGATGAACGCCGGGAAGTTTCATGAGTGCGGCTTCAATGTTCCGGGCACAATGGACGGTTAACATTCCGTCAACCTTGATGAGACTTTCTTTCATGGTGGCCCTCTTTGGTTCTAAAACTCAGACCTATCCAAACCATACCCTCTTTCCTGACAACGCCAAAAATACGCCAAATGGCGGGTGTCGCTTGTCAAGGCGATTTCTACAATGGGCATCTGCATAGTTCAAGACAGGCCATCTCTGTTAAGCCACTTTTGAGGAGTTGTCGATGATTTCCAAACATTTCTCCAGGTTGCTCGCCCTGGTCGTGGTACTACTTATTTCCGGCTGTGGAACGCCGGCAGTGGTGATGCTTCCGCCATCGACCCGGATCACAAAACCAGAGGCTACTGTGACACCCGTCCCGCATGTGGCAACCTCAACCGCAGCCCTAACTTCAACAACAATACCGCCTTCGCCCACCGCTGACATGGCAGGGATGGATATGTCCGGTATGGCAACCGTTTCTGGTGACGCCGCACGTGGGAAACTTCTTTTTGCACAAGGTATTGGTAAACCAGATGTTCCGACCTGTATTAGCTGCCATTACGACGATAAAGATGAAGTCAAAGTTGGCCCGGCGTTATCAGACATTGGCATACACGGCGTGATGCACGCCGCCGAACAGGGGCAGGATGTCGTAACCTTCCTCCGAACCTCCATCATTAGCCCCAACGCCAATCTGATGACCGATCCCACCCATATTTTTGCAGTCAATGGTATGAGCCTGATGTATCAGGACTATGGCAAGGATTTGACCGAGCAGCAAACCGATGATCTGATCGCTTATCTACTTACATTGAAGTAAAATTTACAGTTACAACAATTGGTCGAGGGGGATAGGATTATCTTTCCACTAGCCACCGGACACTGAACAAAAGTTCAAAAAAGAGACAGATGGGACAGGC
>CAYSOC010000184.1:0-12614 GCA_964432445.1 uncultured Anaerolineaceae bacterium | reverse complement strand
CCAGACTACGTATAGCGAAAACCCGGTTGAGGTTGGCACAAAATGGGTGTCGATGGGCGCAACATGGCTGCACATCGTCAACCTGGATGGCACGCTCAACGGCACAAACAACAACGAATTGCAAGTACAGGCATTGTGCAAATTAAGCGTTCAGATACAGTTTGGCGGCGGTCTGCGCAGCGCCGAAGACATTGCGCACGCTTTTGATCTCGGCGTATCTCGCGTGGTACTCGGTACGATTGCAGTGCAACAGCCAGATCAGGTTGCCGCATGGGTAAAACAATACGGAGCCGAGAAAATTTCGATTGCGCTGGATGCGCGTAACGGGTTTGTTGCCACACACGGCTGGCAACAAGTGAGCGATGTCACGCCCGCCGAACTCGGCAAACGCTTCAAGGACTTGGGCGTTAAGCACGCACTGTATACCGATGTTTCCCGCGATGGCGAACTGGTTGGCGTGAATGTTGCCGGAACAGCAGAACTTGCCCGCGCCACCGGGCTGGATGTAATCGCGTCTGGCGGTGTTGGCTCGATTCAGGATGTAATCGCACTGCGCGAAACCAACGCCGTCGCGGGCGTAATTCTCGGTAAGGCAATGTACGAAGGGCGAATTGATGTGAAAGAAGCGCTCGTCGAGGCTACAAAGACCGCATGACAGAGACGATCAACCTTTCAATTCGGCGCGACGCCGATACTATTCAGACCTTTATTGTCCCATATAGCGACGGCATGTCAGTGCTGGATGCACTCAAGTATCTGAGCAGCCATGACGCCGACGATCTGGCTTTCCGCTGGGAATGCGGTCAGGGAATGTGTGGAGTCTGTACGATGATGGTCAACGGCAGTCCGGCGTTATCATGTATGGTCCTCGCGCAACCCGGCAGCACGTACACCTGTGAACCGCTGGCAGGCTTCCCGATCAAAAAAGACCTCGTGGTGAATCTCGAACCCGCAACCGAAAATATGCTGCATGTTCAGCCCTGGCTGATTGAGGGCGGTAAGCCAATTGAATCCCGCACCGAAGCCGAAGCCTCCAAAAAGGTGCGAACCTGCGTCGAGTGCTGGGCGTGTGTATCGGTATGTCCGGTCAGCGCTCCGGTGTTGATCAGCGAATCCAGTGGAGGAACTCACGCCCTCGGCATGGTCAAACTGGCGCGGTTTGCGCTTGATCCGCGTGATGGCGCAAACCGCGCAGAACTGGCACAGGTTGCCAATCTTTCGGCGTTTGCGTCCACCTGCCCAACCTGCCGCCGCTGTGCCGATGTCTGCCCTAAGGATATAGATGTATATATCGACGCAGTGCAGGTTCTGGAGAGTACAACGACCTGATGGCCGAAAAGATTATTCTGGGGCGGCTCATTCTGCCGGAAGGCGTGCGCGTTGCTGGTCTGCATGTGCGCGACGAAAAGATCGCTGGAATCATCCCGCTGGATCAACTGCCGAATGATGTGGAGATTATCGATCATCGGGATTGTTACATTCTTCCCGGCCTGATCGAAGTGCATGGACATATGCGCGAACCTGGTTTGAGTCACAAGGAAGATTACCAGACCGGGACGCGGGCAGCGCTCGCAGGCGGTGTGACAACCGTGCTGGATATGCCCAATACCAACCCGCCAACAACAACCCGCCAACTCCTGGCCGAAAAAGCCGCGATTGCCACCGGACGCAGTTACGCCGATTTTGCGTTTTTCTTTGGCGGTGCGCGTGATAATGCCGATGAAATCGCGGCGCTTGATCCGCGCGAAGTCGCAGGCGTGAAGTTTTTCATGGCGGGTCATGAGACAACGCCCACTACTGTTACCGATGTTGCCGATCTCTATACCGCGCTCAAGGCGATGCAGGGTAAAAATCTGGTAGCGCTGTTCCACGCCGAAAACCAGGCGTTGATCAATCGCCTCTCCGCGAACATCCGCGCACAGGGGCGGGATGACGGACGCGCCTATAGCGAAGGTCGCGCGCCGATTGTGGCGCGTACCGCGATTGCCGAGGCGTTATCGCTGACTGCAATGCTCGGTATTCCAGCCTACATCTGTCATATCTCCACAATGGCGGAACTCGGAACAATTGAAGAAGCCAAAAACCGCGATGGAATCGCCTATGCCGAAGTAGTTGGCTATCATCTCACCTTCTCCATTGATGATTATGAAAAACTCGGCACGCTGATCAAGGTTAGCCCGCCTGTACGCGAACGCTCTGATAGAGAAGCGCTCTGGATGGCGCTGGAAATCGGGCGCAGTGTAGACACCATCGCCAGCGAACACACGCCGCACACCCGCGAAGATAAAGACAAACCGATGAGTCAGGCCGCCAGCGGAACGCCGGGGATTCAGGAAAATCTGGTGATGATTGTCACGCAATACCGCGAACGCTATCCACAGAAGCCGCTGGACGCGATTATCCATGATGTGGCACGACTGGGATCAACCAACGTCGCGCGTATTTTCGGATTCAGCAAACAAAAGGGTTTGCTCACCGTTGGCAACGATGCCGACTTTGTGATTCTGGATACTGCACAAACCTGGACGTTACAGGAAAAAGATTTATATACCAAGTGTGGCTGGTCGGCCTTCACAGGTCGCACGGCAACCTGTCGCGTGGTATCAACCTGGTTGCGCGGCGAAAAAGCATATGATCAGCACGATGGAATTATCGGCATAGCGCGCGGCAAGCGCCTATTGCGTTAAAAAATAATCATCGGTGTTGACCGTTTCAGATGATATTTCAGAACACACCCGGTAGAAGAACTATTGATTGAGCGATTAAAAACCCTTATCCTGCCTCCCGAATCATCTCTATTTTGACAGTTTCGGCATGTCGATTTCACCCCGGCTTCGATTACTACACCAGGTCGGGGCATGGCTCGAACCTTTATTGGCAAGTCTACTTGCCACCACCAACCCTTCAGTCCCTCCCTGACCTGTTTCAATATAGGGTGTTGATATTCACCTCTATCGATCCGCTGGAAAAACCTGCCTCTGCACTCACCGATTATGAGGCAGATGCGTTACTCGGTTTTCTGCGGGAGCTAACCCAAAAAGGCGTGGGATTTTATACATCGGCCATAAGCTGAAAGAAGTTTTCAGTATTGCAGATCGGATAACGGTCTTGCGCGAAAGTCCGCAGTGGTTCGCTGGTCAGTCCATGAAGGAACAGCAACTTGAGATTTGTCCTCCCGGAATCGCCGAACCAACCGGGTTCTCCGTCAACGGTTCTGAAACCAGGAGATACTTATCAGTCTGCAACTATCTTCCGTTTTTCAGTAAAATAACAAAGGGATATTTGCCACGCGACAAATATCCCTCTCTGACCAATAAAGGATTTATCATGCGAATTATTGTGATTGGCGGCAGTGGTCATATCGGAACCTATCTGATCCCGATGTTGATAGAGAAAAATCACGAAGTGATCAACATCACACGAGGCCAACGCCAGCCCTATCTACCCCATAATGCGTGGAAATATGTAAAGCATGTTATTGCAGACCGGGAAAGCGAAGAAAGCGCAGGAGAGTTTGGACACCATATTCGGAATCTGCGCCCGGATGTCGTCATTGATCTGATCTGTTTCAGCCTGCCGAGCGTGAAACAACTGGTAGAAAGCCTCGAAGGACGGATTCAACACTTTCTGTATTGCGGAACAATCTGGGTACACGGACACACTACGGTTGCCCCTGCGACGGAAGATTTGCCCCGTCACCCCTTTGGAGAATACGGTATCCAGAAAGCCCAAATCGAAGCGCGGCTTCTCCATGAGGCACGCTGTAATCGTTTTCCGGCGACAATTCTGCACCCCGGTCATATCGTCGGCCCCGGTTACAATCCGCTGAATCCGGCAGGTCATTTCAACCTACAGGCTTTTGCCCAACTTGCGCGCGGCGAAGAACTGGCGCTTCCCAATCTTGGGCTGGAAACAGTACATCATGTCCATGCTTCGGATGTCGCGCAGGCATTTATGCAGGCTCTCAGTCATTGGAATGCAAGCATCGGCGAAAGTTTCCATGTCGTTTCGCCTGCCGCGATCACGTTGCGCGGCTATGCAGAAGCGGTTTCAGCATGGTTTGGGCATGAAGCCAAACTCAAATTTATGGGATGGGAACAATGGAAAACTACCGTTTCGGCGGAAGATGCAAACGCAACATGGGATCATATTGCCCATAGTCCAAACGCCAGTATTGAAAAGGCAAAACAGTTTATCCGCTATGCCCCGGCTTACACCTCACTGGAAGCCGTCAAAGAGGCTCTTGATTGGTTGATTGAGCATAAAAAGTTGCCCGATTTACTCGGAACATAACGTATTTCTGATTGTAAAAATCAGGTGGATACGGTAAGGTTTTTCTGTTTTGATTCGGCATTCATCGTAACAACTGGTTCTTCCTACCGCTATTTTGCGCTGACCGATAGAATCGCAATGGGGTTATTGCAGGCAGCGTTTCAGGTTGGAATTTCAGTGCCGGGGCAGGTATCCATCATTGGCTACGATAATCTCGATTTCTCGCAATTTCTGACACCGCCTCTGACAACTATCAATCAGGCAGGCTTTGAGATGGGTTATGTTGCTGCCCGGTTGCTACTGAACATGATCGAAAAAGAGATAGATAGCACAGTCATAGAAGATGTTGTAATGAAACCTGAACTCATCCTGCGGCAATCAACGGCGATCTCACATAATAAAACCTGAGAAATTCGATACTCTGATTATCCAGGCGTAAACGTCTGGAAGAGGATTCCCCTGAAGGTTGAAACCGATCTGGGACGCCAGCGAAATCAACAAAACCAGTGCCATATTCACGCCAATTGCCAAAATCAGAAATTGAGGCCATTCGGCGCGAACGCGCTGTAATAAAGGGGCAGTGCGCCGAACGGGAATGGACGGTAGCGTGTAGAATCCAATGAGTATTGGAATCAACCAAAATTGGGCAACGTAACGTGCCCACCACGCTTCAGGATTGGTGAAGATGCTCAGGAAAAGCAAAACTGAAATGGCTATCACTGCGCCGGGTATCGTTCGCCCGTTGAGCAGCAACGCTACCAGCGCCAATAATAAAATACCGCTGAACCAGGGGCCAAATCCAGCGATACGCACATCTGCGTAAGCGAAAAGGTTCAGCGCCGGGATGGAAATCATAAACGGGATTTGGAAGGTGATTGGCCCGTTGAATCCCTGAGCGGTGGTGCTAAAAAGCGAGCGCAGAAATTTTTCGGGAAACGATTTATATTGGAGATCGGGTGGGGTATTCGTATCCATATGCGTCATTTTCACGAAGTCGGTTGGATAGAATAAGTCACGATGGGCAATGGTATTTGTGAGGTACTGGGTCACATACGGATTCCAGCCGACCAGTATGCCCGCAAATCCACCGATGGCGCAGACCGTCCAGGCCACCTGTAGCGCTCGTTGCGCCGTTCGCCATTCGCGTATCGTCCAGTAGCACAACATGCCACCAACAATTATTGCGCCGTAGACTGCGCCGTTCAGTTTGACATTGATCACAAGGATCATCAAACTGCCCATTGCTACCCGCCATTCAGTCACCCAACGCTTGGGAGACATCAAAAAGAGCGCCGCGATACAGGCGATAATGGATGCGAGTTGACCATCGACATATTTGGTAAGTAATTGGCAACTCACAACCGGATTTAATGCCCAGAGCGCCGCGAAAAGCCGTCGTTTTTGGCGAGACTTGTCCGATAGTGCTTCGTAGGCAATCAGTGCCGACGGAACCACCAGCAGGATCGAAGCGTACTTAACCGAGTTGAGTGACCCCAGCAGCACATAGGCGCTGGCGGTTGTGTACCATGGGCCTTTGGTGAAAAAGGCCAACCATTCCGGCCAGTGCGCACCATCGGGCATTGGTTGGCGAAATGGGTTCCATCCGCTGGATAGCTGCGTAATCGCATCTAAATGATATGTATTACCATCCCAGGAATAATCCTTGAAGGGTATCGTCAGGAGTATCGAACCGACCAGGAGCGCGAGAAATAGCGGTAGGCTGCGGCGTGGATTGGGGCGGGAGGCGAGGTAGACCAGCGTGGCGACCAGCCCAGCCAACGTTGGTGCAGCCGAAAGCGTCCCGCCCGCCGCGAATATGACCGTAGCCGTTCCCCAACTTGCAGCAAAGTAGAATAGGATAGCGCTTGCCAGAATCATTCATACACTCCAGATTGCTCGACTGGCCTGGTTTTCCCGGTGTGCAAACGGATTGCCAATTTGTGGAAAATAAGTACCACCATCGGATCAGTTTAACTTCCCTGATCCGATGGATACAAAAAGTCATACCGCACACCGAGACGTAAGAGACTGTCTGAAAAGGATTGACCCCTATCCCCTCCCTTTCCCCGCCAGCAGGGAAAGGGAGCAATGCACGACAGTCTGGAAGTCCCTCCTCGCCAGCGGGGAGGGATTTAGGGTGGGTCTGGTGAGGTTCTCAGACAGTCTCTAAGATTGAGCGATCACCTTCAAAGCAAGGGTCTGATGTCGCTGAATCTACTCTCTCTTGTGGCATAAAAATTTGCAGATGCCCTTGTACCGGGAATTTCTCACCAATCTTGCTACGAACAAAGCTACCAACAAGTCAACTACGCACTGGATGGCTGCGCTAAAGTATCAGCTGCGTAGTGGCGTTGCCACCCCAAGTATCGGATTTTACTTTTTGTTTCAGCTTGGCTCCAGTCAACAAACCACTTCTGATCCACAAGTACACAGTTGTCCCATCCGATTTTTTAAAGATTAAGATTAAATTGCTGTTATATTTGACAACAACCAAACAATTTGTAAACTTGTGAGAAAATTAAAGTAATTCTAACCTGAGTTTAGGCGATCTGTCAAAAATTATTACAGCGCTTAATTTAAAAGAGCTACAGTTCAATAAAGAGCGATTACCTACGCATTTGTCGCCTCAAAGGATGTGTCACAGACTATGAGTAACGAGTCATATGTACTACTGTCAATTGGTCCCGTACAAGGTTATATCAGCCAGGCACGGCGTACACAGGATATGTTCATGGGCAGCCGTTTGCTGACTATCTTTGCAAAGGAAGTGCTGCGCGTCGCCAAAAAAGAAAATGTGTTTGTCGTTCATCCTACCGTCCCCGACCTAAGTAAAGCCACCAGCATTCCCAACCGCATCCTGTTCCGGTGCGAAAGCACGCGTGCGGCAACCGTCGCCGGGGCTTGTCGGGACGTTGTATATCGGGTATGGCAAATGATAGCCGAGAACACGCTTGGGTATCTTGGAAACGGCGCGGCTCAATCCACAATATCGAAGCGGCAGATCAAGCCCGAAAGCTGGCTTGAAGTGCATTACGTGATTGTTGATGCTAGTGGCACATATCAAACCGACAACAGCAACGCGAACAGCCTACTCTCTGCTCGAAAGCTGGTGCGAGATTTCGAGCAGCAATATGAACCCGGCTTCAAATGCTCGATCACAGGTGAACACGAAGCACTACACGACAAGGATTCCGGTGAGGCCAGCGACGAGGAAGTAGCGACTTATTGGAAAGGGATTCGGAGTATTCAGCGTAACAAAGCGCTGTTGAGCGAAGGCGAGCGTTTATGTGCGCTCAGTGTTGTCAAGCGGTTCGGACACGAGAATAATCCTGAGTTGGAAACTGAGCGATTCCCGTCCACCAGCAGCATTGCAGCGATCTCGTTCCGGGCAAAGGTCATCGCGCGATGGGATGAGTTGCGCGACGCGGTAGCCAGTTTTTTGGGGGCGCTTGAAGCCATCAATGTGGATGAGTTCTATTTCAAAAAGAAAGGTGAGTACAACCCGGAGTTGTTTCCATATTTGGTAAACGGCATCGCTGAACTTGGCCTCAACGAAAATGAAGATAACGAACTGCTCAGGCGTTTCCGAAGCCTTGACGGTGATTTTCTGTATGAGGCTGGCCTGACCAGCACCCTGCTCAAACAATTTCTGGTAAGACCAAACGAACTTGATGCTGATCAGGTGAAAGATGTACAGAATGCCCTACGCGGTCTGTATAAACAAATGAGGGACGAAAAGCCGTCGGATTATCTGGCGATTCTCACGATGGACGCCGATGGGATGGGTGAGCATGTCCGCTGGAATATCAAGGAAGAACCTCAGCATACCACGCTGAGCCAAAAGCTGGCAGATTTCGCCGCGAATGCCGTCCGTGACGCAGTGGAAGAAAAGTCGCTGGGGCGCGTGGTCTATGCGGGTGGCGACGACTTGCTGGCGGTGCTTCCCGCCGATGCCGTACTCAAGGTTGCCAGAGAGATTCATCAGGCGTTCATCGATACCTTCCGAGAAGATGGCTTGACCATCAGCGCCGGGATCGCGGTGGTGCATCGCGCCCATTCCCTACAGGCTGTGGTACGCGCGGCGCGTGATGCTCAGGAGCGCGCCAAGCATAATCCCAAAAAAGATAGTTTTTGCGTATCATTCCTGAAACGTTCCGGCGAAGCACAAACGGGCTGCCTGAAATGGACGGTCAAGGGGGAAGATGTAGTAGAGACGCTGCTGGATGTCGAGGCTGCCATGCGCGCCCGCGACCCGCAACAACTATCGCGGCAACTGCCCTATGAAATGGATCAATTCCTATATGCTCTGGTGAGTTCGATTTCACGCAGCGATGGCGGTCTGTACATCGATGCGGAAATACGCAAAGCCGAATTCGGGCGCATTTTCAAGCGACGTTGCACTACCGCCTATAAATCCTCACAAGAGGCCGAAGATTTATTGAGCAACCTGACCACCATTGGAGAATACGGTTTGGGCGAGGGCGCGGCGTGGCGCGAATTGACGGCATTGCTGCGGTTGGTACGCTTCCTATCACAACAAGAGGAGCAGGAAAATGTGGCTGTTCATTGAACCGCTCGATGTCTGGATGTTCCGGGACGGCAAACCGTTCACGGCGGGTGGCAATCACACCGCCAACAGCCTGTTCCCACCGTCGGCCTTCACCGTACAAGGGATGCTCAGATCGCTGCTTTTGAGCAAAGAAGGTGCCGATTGGGAAACATTATCTCCGTTTCAGGGACGGATCGGCGGGGCACTGACACTCGGTGATTTCAAAATGCGTGGCCCCTATTTGGCGCGTTGGATTAACAACCGCTATGAACGGTTGTTTCCGCTGCCCGCCGACGTGGTGCGATATAAACCGCGCGGAGAATATAAAGACAACCTGGCGGTGCTTCGACCCGACGTAGGCGGTTTTGACGGGTATAGCGACCTGAAGTCTGACTTACATCCGTTGAAACCCTACGACGATTACGACGAACCTGGTAAAAATTACTGGATGTCGGAGCGGGTGTTCGTGGAGCGCTATCTGAACCAACGTGAGTTCGACGCAACGAATTGCATCGAGGAAGAGGAACTGATTCATCGGGAATATCGCTATGGCAACGCGCTGGATTACAGTCGCCGGGGCGTCCGCAGCGATGAAGGGATGCTCTACGCAGCGACGTTCATCCGGCTTGCCGATCACGTTGGGTTGCTGGTCGAACTGCCTGATCCCAGCCCACTTGCCACCCTGTTCAGCAAATTCGGCGACTGTGAATTCACCCGGTTTGGCGGCGAGGGGCGTGCTGCGCGTGTGACACGGATCGATCCGGCAACGCTGGATCGACCAATGCCCCCGACCATCGCCGCAGGCAGCCCGGTCAAACTGGTATTCATTACGCCAGCCTATTTCAAGAATCGAAGTTCCGATCCCGGTGTTGCCTCGAATCCGTGTTTAGCGGCGGCGGTTCGGCGTCCAATTGCGATTGGCGGTTGGGATTTGCAAAACAAGTCACCGCGCGCCATCTTGCGCTTTGTCGCACCGGGCAGCGTCTACCACTTCGCCAACAACCAGTTTTCGGGATCGCAGCGCTGCGATGAACCGGATCAGGACTATTTATCGTTGACCAGTCTGGGCTTTGGAGAATTTATGATCGGCGCGTCACAGCACATCGAGGGGCAATGAGCAAGGGTACACTTTTCTTATACACAGAAACGCCAACACACGTTGGGACAGGCACCGGGCTGGGAACCGTCGATATGCCGATCCAGCGCGAGGCCGCCTCGCATTTTCCGATGATACAAGGCAGTGGCGTCAAGGGCGCGTTGCGGAGCCAGTATCCTGGCAATGATGATCCCAACAACGCGGAGTATGGCAACCGTCGCGCCGTCTTCGGCCCGATGAACCAACCGGATCACGCCGGGGCTGCCATCTTTGGCGATGCTCACATTCTGGCTTTTCCGGTGCGTTCGCTGCGTGGCGTGTTCGCGTGGACAACCTGCCTCGAAGTGTTGGCACGCTTCCGACGAGACTGTACGCTTCCCAACATCCCAGAGTTGTCCACCGCACCGCCCACGACCCGTGACACAGCATCGGCCTATGTCGCGTCGGATCGCGTGTTGGTGGATCAAACCAGGCTGATTCTGGAAGAGTTCGACTATAACGCCCAAGTCACGGCGTTGGCGCGCGAGTGGGCGATATGGCTGGCTGATCACGCACTGCCCCAAACCGCCGCCTATGCGCCCTATCGCGCAGCGTTCATCGAACGCTTTGTGGTTTTGCCAGATGATGAATTCCGCGATTTCACGTTGTATGCGACGGCAGTGGTCACGCGCATCAGTATTGATCCCAAAACGCATATAGTCAAGAACACGGGCTTGTTCACGCAGGAACTACTGCCCGCTGATTCGCTGCTCTATATCCCCGTCCTGACGCACAAACCGCGCGTCTCGAACAGCAATCTGGCAGGGACGGTGTTCCAAGCGAGTAATACGGAAGCGCGCGTCCTGCAATGGTTGCGAGACAACGCGCCGCCGTCGATTCAGATTGGCGGCGATGAAACGATTGGCTATGGTGCAGCGGCATTGCGGTGGGGCGAGTAAGACAACATGGCGACACAACGACAAGCGACACGGCAAACTATCGAACAGCGGCGCGCGCTAGCGGCTTGGGGAAACATTCTGGACGTGGAAACAGATAAAGCCGAAGCGTGCGCCACAAAAAAACAAAAGAGCGAGACCGCCAACGACCTCAAAGGGGAATATGGCACGCTGGTGCGCGGTTTCCCGGCGATGGTGCAGATCAACGGGCTGGCGGCGACTGTTGCCTTCCTCTATGCCAAAATCAAGGGTCAAAGAGACAATCCTTGTAATCCACACGCGCTGCTCTACGGGCATTTATCCGAACATATCAAAGCCAATTTGAATATCGAAGATGACGATGTGGATTTGATGCACCTGATTCGGACGGGCAGTGTCGATCAGTACCGCCGCCTGACCATCGAAATCATCGACTATGCTAACTGGCTCAAACGCTATGCCGACGCCAAAGACTGGAAAAAGTAACAGAACCGAGGAGACATCATGACACAATTATTCATCAGCTACGCTCACGCCGACCAAATCTGGGCAGATGCGTTCGCCGCCCGTCTCGCGGATTTTGGCTACACCGTTTGGATGGATCATCAGAGTCTGCTCCCAGCGGAAGACTGGGGAACTGCCATCGAAAAGGGGATCGAGACCTCGGCATTGGTGCTGGTTATCGTGACGGCGGCGTCTGCTGCCTCGCCGTATGTGCGTAAGGAGATGGATCATGCCAATGCACAAACCAAACCAATCCCACTCCTGCCAATTGTCCTGAGCGAAGCCGAATTCAAGAAGATGCCAACCGAGTTACAGAAGCAACAATGGGTCAAATTCGAGGGCAAAGGCTTCGATACGGTGATCTCCAAACTCGCTGTACAACTCAAGGATAAAGGTTTTCCACCACTCAAGGAGTGGGATATTGAGAAGTATCGCAACGATGACAACATCACAATGGCGAAACTTAAGACCAAATGGAGCAGTACGCACAAAGATTTCGATGGTGTTGGCGGGAAGTCTGCATTGATTGGGTTGCCTTTCGCACGTAGCGAATATGGAGCAATTGCCTATCTGGTCGCACCGGGTAACTGTACTCTTGAAACGCCGCAGAAAATCCATGTCTTTCTGGATTTTTCGGGCAGCAGCAGAGCGCCGTTCAACAAATATTGCGACTACATTCAGGCGACAACCAAAAAACAGACGCAATTTGTCGTTCTCATTTATGGCCCATGCGAGGATGATGAACGTGTTTTGCCGAATGATGTGACCGTCTGGAAAAACTCCGTCGAGTTCGTCAAGATTGCAATTGATAAGATTGCCGAGGGAAGAACATTTCAGTTCTTTCTGGATACACCAACTGCGTTCGCTATGATGCTCGGCGTGCGTTTGAAGCAAGACGCATCGTACCATTTCGAGGTCTTCCACTATCTGGAGGGCAAAACAGACCCTACAGAACATTATTTCGAATTGGGCAGTGTTTAACCTCATGCCCACTGAAACTTACCAACTCAGAACGATCAGCCCACTGTTTTTGAATGGTGCGGCGAAAGACGCAGCCGGAAAAGCGATCCCGGAACTCCGTGCGGCATCGGTGCGTGGTCAACTGCGCTATTGGTTTCGGGCGCTCGAAGGGGCGCGTACCTCCGACTTTGGCACGGCAGCCGAACGTGAGGCCGATTTGTTCGGTTCGGTTGAATACGGGTCGCCGTTGATGGTGCGTGTGACCTCGACGGAAGCAGCACCCAGGATCACTAACGAATTCATGCTCCCGCACCGCTCG
>CAYSOC010000183.1:0-12744 GCA_964432445.1 uncultured Anaerolineaceae bacterium | reverse complement strand
CAATAGGCGGTGTGGTTACTCCTATTCTGGAGCTTTTCATGAACTCCTTTCAACTGGCAACTTGGGTAAAGATGGTTAATTACTTCCCTTCAATTTTCTCTCGCGTAGAATTCTCTCGATATGCTTTTCACTCAACTGAAAACGTTTAGCAAGTTCATCATTGGTTGTGCCTTGCAAATGAAATTGGTAGATTTGAGCGTTACGCGCGACTTGTCGATTTTTGACGGTTTCGCTGCAATGCGCGCATAGATGTAATCCAGTACGGCGTCGCTGCAACGTTGGGTATCGAGTAACGCGGAAGGGTACTGCGTTGTGTTTGAACCCCTCCAGCCACAAAACAGCACCATTCTGTTCCGCGTGATGGGCCGCACTAATTTGAAGAAATTGTGCGGCCCATGCTTTTAGTGCGAACCCCGTAATCCGATGCGTATCTATATCGAAAATTACCTCTGAAAAGAGCGTGTGTGCAAAGGCATGTTTGTCTTCAGCGGACGCATCCTGCCAACGACCACCCATCTCAGCGAGCATGGTAGCTGTGACTTCAATCATCTGCCTGATATGCCCCTCTTCATTCATGACCGCCTGTAAGTGAGCGATCTGGTTTTCGTTTTCTCCAATATGCTTACGGAGCGATTCTTCATCCAAGCGTGCCATCATGAACAGCTTCTCCGCATTACGAATGCGCTGCCGGCAAAGGTGAATTTCGGCGAGCATTTCCTCTTTGCGATCTGGGGTCAACTGCTGCTGGTTGATGGTGGTGAGTTGTTCGACCATTTTGGGAATGACATCGGTGCGGACGGTGAGCGCCGCAATCAGCCGGGAAAACTCATTTTCCAGAATATCGGCTTTGACGGATTTGCGATCTGCGTGGCGATAGCGGGGTGACCGAGAGCCTTCATAGCCCACCAGATAAACCCTCTTAGAGGGATCATCATTGGCTAACGCATTCTGTTCACAGTGCGCGCAATAAGTGATACGCGACAAAGGGAAAACACGCGTATTGGCACGACTGCCAGTATCCGGCGCGTTGTGTCTGAACACGGGACAGGAAGTTGGCTTGAGCGTACCCCACCTCGATAGTCTGATGACGATCCACTTTTTGAACCATCTGCTGACTGTTTTTCCAACCCAACCGATTTTACTCTTCCTGGACCGTGCGCCCTGACATCGCGGTGAAGCTATCCGTACTTTTCTGGTGGATAACCCGCGTTTGCACCTGATCTATTTTCCACCCGCCTGTCCGCAGCTTAATCCCCAGAAACCCGTTTGGAAAGCGGCACGCCAAGCGGTCAGCCACAACCACACCTTTCCAACATTGAGCGCTTTACGCAGTGCTTTTGCTCAATTCCTGGACAATACCTTGTTCCATTTTCATTGGGTCGAGAAATTTGCTCTACTCAATATGCGTGGTATTTGATTGGTTTTACCATGAGCCTTTAAGCATCTCTTCGAGTCTTCGCTGAAGATAGAGCCGTTCCGCACTGTTTTGGCACAAATCGCACGCACGCTCAAAGGCGTTAGCGGCGTCCTCATACCGATTCATACGCCGGAGCAGGTCGGCGCGTGCAACATGATAGGGATAATAATCTTCTACCCCTTCTATTTCCTGCAAGAGCGCTAACCCGTCCAGCGGATGGTGCGCCATTGCTACCGCTACCGCTCGATTAACCTTCACTACGGATGATGGAACCATCACGACCAGCGTATTGTAGAGCGCTGCGATTTGCTGCCAGTCGGTTTCTTCGGGTGTGGCGGCTTCGACATGGAGCGCACTGATCGCCGCCTGCACCTGATATTTGCCCGGCGCGCGTAACAAGAGCGCATCATCAAGGATAGCGATCCCCTCTGCGATTTTCATCCGATCCCATCGCGCTCGATCCTGATCCTCCAGCAATACAAGATTGCCGACAGAATCCAGGCGTGTTTCGCGGCGGGAATCGTGCAACAGCATCAGCGCCAACAACCCTCGTGATTCCGCACTCTCTGGCAACAGCTCAACCAGCACCCGACATAGCCGAATTGCCTCATTGCATAGCTCATGTCGGGTGAGTGTATCGCCGCTGGTCGCACAATACCCTTCGTTGAAGATCAGGTAGATGACAGCCAGCAGCGCATCAAGCCGTTCCGGAAGCAAATCGGCAGGCGGAACGCGATAGGGAATCCCGGCATTACGGATTTTTGACCGCGCCCGCGCCAGCCGTTGCGCCATTGTCGGCACAGGTATAAGAAATGCCCGTGCAATCTCTGGCGTAGATAGCCCACCCAGCGTGTGGAGCGTCAGCGCGACTTGTGCTTCCAGCGCCAGCGTGGGGTGACAGCATGTAAACATCAGTTTCAGGCGATCATCGGGAATCGAATCATCCATTTTGGGTTCGTCCCATGTGGCAATCGAGTCAAGGATGACCGGATCGCGTTCCAGCGGCGTCATGCGGCGCAGGCGATCAATAGCACGGCGACGGGCAACGGTCATCAACCAGGCGCCGGGATTGCGCGGTACACCCTCGCTCTCCCAACGCTCCAGCGCATTGACCAACGCATCCTGTAGTGCGTCCTCTGCCAGCGTGAAATCTCCAAGCTGACTGATGAGCGCTGCCAGAACACGCCCGTGTTCTTCGCGGAAGGTTTGTTCGATCTGCGCCGCTGTAGTCATCCTTTATCCGTTGCCGCTATTTCTGCGAATAGACATTCAGCGGGCGAACTTCTATCGAACCATACTTTGCACCCGGAATCTTCGCCGCCCACTTGATCGCTTCATCAATGTCTTTGCAGTCGAACAGATAGTAGCCGCCCAATTGCTCATGTGTTTCCGCAAACGGCCCATCGGAAACGACTGTCTTGCCATCCCGAACACGTACTGTTGTTGCGTCGGCAACGGGCGAAAGTCCATTGTTGGATATCCATACTCCGGCGGCTTCGGCTTCCTTGTTAAAGGCATACCATGCCTGTGCCGCTGCCTGATGTTCTTCCGGGGTGAAGTTTGGAACGATGGATTCATTTGAGTAAATCAACAGCATGTATTTCATCGGTTGCTCTCCTGTGATATAGATTATCAGTTGCCTTTCAATACAAACGTCGTACCAGAAATCGCCAAAATGACAGTTTATGGCGGCTCTTATCATTTACTCATAATTGGATTTCGGTGCGTGTAGCAGGGCGTGGAAAACTACGCACAGGTTGGCGTCGCAGGAAATTTGGTGCAACAACGCCAACCTGTCGGCATGGATGGATAAGTGAAGCGCGTTAAGACTTTGCGTGTGGCTCAGGCAGTATAGCCACGCCCATCTGTCTTGACAGTTTCCTTGCCTTCGACTTCGGATAGAAAATCGTCGTGATTCACCGGACGAGAGAACATTGGATAGTTCTTTTCGATAGCGAGACGTTGTTCTTCTTCGCTCAGGGTGGCAGTGCAATCCTTGAGGGTAATGACGTTGAAGCCTTTTTCATATCCAGTGCGCATCGTTGATTCAACACAGCAATTCGTCAGAAATCCGCCAAGCGCAATATTGGTAATGCCACGACTCCGCAGGATGAAATCGAGATTGGTGCTGGCAAAGGCATCCAGCCCGCGTTTCCCCTCGATCACAATGTCGTTGGGTTCTGGTTTCAGCGCATCGACGATCTCCGCACCCCATGTTCCTTTGCGGAATGATTTGCTATCAACAACACCCTTGAGGATTCCATAGGGTTCGGCGGTTAGTTCATGGTAGTCATCGGTAAAACTGATAGGAGCGTGGATGATGGTGATGCCCAGGTCACGCGCCTTCTGGACAGTTTCCAGAGTGTTTTGCAGCATATTGGTCTGCTCCATGACCCCTTTGACTGCGCCATGCAGCGTGCCACCTTCGGACGTAAAATCATTCTGATATTCAATCAACACAACGGCAGTTTTTTTGGCATCCATAATTTTGTGATTCCCTTCTTTAAATTCACCCGGACGGCTCGAATTTTAGCACAGGATTCAGATATAGAATTGCGATGGAATAGCATTTTTCGGCGAAAGTTATTCAGGGTATTATTTTGACAAAGCCAACTGGAGAAACCTCAATGCAGGAAATGCACGATAAATTACGTGAATATATTGTCAAATCCCTGATTCGTAACCCCAAATATAAATTGGCCGATAACGATAAATTGATCTCCGGCGGGATTATAGATTCATTTTCATTGGTAGAGTTGTCGATGTTTCTGGAATCGGAATTTGGGGTACGCCCCGACGACACCGATTTGAACGCCGAAAAGATGGACACCATTGAGATGATTGCTCATTATGTCCAATCGCATCGCTGACTCAAATATTCTCGGCATGGAAAATCACTATCAGGTTAAAACGCTGTTGCATATGGCTGAACAGCAATATACACAGCGCCCCGATGCAACGGCGGTGATTTTCATTCCTGCTGATAACACCTCACCCCAAACAATTACAGTCCGTGAATTTTTTGATAATGCAGCGGCATACGCCGAGGCGATAGGTGCGCTTGATGTTGCGCCGCGTGAACTCGCAATCCTCGTCATGGAACACAGCGAAGCACTTCTATATGCTTTCTGGGGCGCTCTGATATACGGTGCGATCCCATCTATATTCCCTTTTCTATCGGATAAACTCGATCCTGAAATGTACTTTGGGCGTGTCAGAACGCTGGTCAGTAATTCCGGCGCAAAGGTTGTTATCGCATCCAGTCAATTTGCAGAGCCATTGCGCGCCTTGCTGCCAGATGTAAAGGTCGTTTCTGAGTCGAATTTAACCATTGCGCCGCGACAAGCTGTTTTTAGTGCCGATGTGAGTGTTGACGATATAGCTTTTTTGCAACATTCCTCTGGTACGACGGGTCTGCAAAAAGGGGTAGCACTCTCCCATCGTTCCGTTTTGAACCAGCTTGCCAGTTATGGACAAACAATTGGTTTGAATCCAGCAGATCGGATTGTATCGTGGCTACCCCTTTATCATGATATGGGCTTGATTGCCGGGTTTATCCTGCCGATAGCACAAGGTATCCCGCTTGTGATTATGTCGCCCTTTCACTGGGTGCGTGATCCCAAAATCCTGTTGCGTGCAATTAGTGATTACAAGGGAACACTTTGCTGGCTGCCGAATTTCGCCTATAACTTTATGGCGGGGCGCATCCGTGACACAGAACTGGCAGGCGTCGATTGTGCCTCTATGCGTGCCTTCATCAACTGCTCCGAGCCTGTGTATGCGGAAAGTCATCGCAAGTTTGCCACCCGTTTCGCCCGATATGGGGTGCGCCCGGAAATGCTGACAGCCTGTTATGCAATGGCAGAGAATACCTTCGCCGTCACCCAGAGCGCAATCGGGAAGCCAACAACTATCACCCAAATCAGCCGAAAGGCATTGAGCGAAACACACTGTGCTATCCCCGCGACAGATGAATTGAGCATCGAACTTGTTTCCTGCGGCAAGCCAATTCCCAATTGTCAAATTCGGATTGTTGACGAAAACAACCATGATTTACCACAAAATTACGTTGGGGAAATAGCGCTCCGCAGCGACAGTATGCTGACAGGCTTTTATCACCGCGATGATCTTACGGAAAAAGTTATTGTTGATGGATGGTAT
Organism: uncultured Anaerolineaceae bacterium; assembly: GCA_964432445.1. GTDB lineage: Bacteria > Chloroflexota > Anaerolineae > Aggregatilineales > UBA2796 > JBBRMW01. The sequence continues at coordinate 7,166 of CAYSOC010000183.1, read as the reverse complement.
CTTACGGGCGACCTCGGCTATATCGACCCCGATGGAGAGCTATATATCACCGGACGCAAGAAAGACCTGATCATTGTCGGCGGAAAAAATGTTTATCCGCAAGACCTCGAAGCAATTGCCAATGAAGTTTCTGGCGTCCACGCAGGCCGAGTCGTTGTTTTTGGAATCATTGATGAACGCCTGGCGACAGAAGCGATTGTTATGGTGTGCGAAGTTGATACCGAAAACGAGGAGGAACGTTCTGCCATTGATCGGGAAATTCGCCAGCGTGTCGCACAGCAAACCGAAACAACAATTAGCTCCATTTTGCTGGTTGGGGCAGGATGGTTACATAAAAGCAGCAGCGGGAAAATCGCCCGGAATGCTAACCGGGAAAAATATCTGGCAGAAATCGCACAGTAACCGAAATGAAATTACTACGTCGCCTGCAAAGATTTACATTGACGATGATATTGATGCTCATTGGATTGGGATTGGGTGTCACAGTTCTTGAACTCACTCTGCGGTTCAATCCTGCATTGATCCCCAAAGGCGTCAGTCCCATCGCTGCGATTGATCCACCATTGCTCACTCAGACTTATGATATTTCCTATTTGGACGGTGACGCTTTTTACTGGAATCCTGAGTTAGTCAAACCATTGACAGCACAGGACAATAAAATTCAGGCACACGTTGTATTTGAAACCGATGAATTTGGTTTTCCGAATCATGGGCCGTTACCGCAAACTGTCGATATTGTGGTTGTCGGGCGTTCGTATTCGATGGGTAGCCAGACGGACGTTTCATGGTCGCAGCGCATTCGGCAGCAAACGAACTGGAAAGTGCTTAATCTGGCGCAAATCAGTAGCGGCAACGATGTAAAATTGCACTTCTTGCAACAATACGGGTTTGGGCGTCATCCGCGATGGATCATCGTTGAGGTTTTGCCACTGCTGGACATCATTCCCTATGGTCATTCTCCAACATTGCTACTCCCTCAAATGCCGGATTATGTGATCAAGGGCATCTGGAGTCAACTCAATAAAGATAAAGGTACGGTAGCTGCAACAACCACGCCAATTTATCCGCTCCCGGCAAAGGTTGGTGAGCATATATTCCCTGTCGTATTTTCGACCCACGAAATGAACGCGCTAACGTTGAATGTTGCCGATTTACGCCGCAGCCAGCAATGGGCGCTGTTCTCGACTGATCTTCTTGCCATCCAGCAGGCGGCACGTCAGCACTCTGCCTGTGTCGCCGTTCTGTTCGCCCAGAGCAAGACCGGAGCATATTTGCCAATTCTGAGTGACTCGGATGGCCTCAAAGCGGCACGCCACATTATTTATCCCTATGTGCTGGACTCTTCAGGATTGATCCTGCCATCAGGTCGAACCAGCCAACCGATTACGTTGGAGCAATTGCAAACCAACGCCGAGGGTATGCGTGCCTTCCTGCGTGATTTTGCCAGCCAAAATTCGCTGATATTTATCGATCCGACAGCCAGGATGCGATCAGCACTCGCGGCTGGAAACGATCCGTTTATGGCCTACGATAGCCATCTCAGTTCATTGGGACATGAGTTAGTGGCGCAGGAAGTGGTCGAATCACTCAATCTGGCAAAGTGTGGTTGAATGTTTCTACATACCCCTTTATATCTGCTTTTTCTGATTGTTGTTCTTATTTGCTTTTGGATATTGCCTGTGCAACGCTGGCGAATGATATTTCTGCTGGCTGCCAGCTATGTGTTTTATACGTTGTTTGATGTTCGGTTTGCGGCGATTCTTTGTATCCTGACAGGCATTACCTATAGTTTGGGGCGTGCCATCCCGACCCGCCCTCGTCCACGCTTGTTGCTGTGGATTGGGGTAGGCTTGAATCTGTGCGTGTTGGGAATATTTAAATATTTCAATTTCTTCACAGAGAGCGCCAGCGCTATTTTGCAACGACTGGGGTCAAACGCGACTATCCCGACACTTTCGCTATTACTGCCGATTGGTATCTCATTTTATACCTTCCAGGCGATCTCATACCTCACAGAAATTCACCGTAAAAAGCTAACGTCCGACCATAGTCTGGTCGATGTTGCACTATATCTCACGTTCTTTCCGAAGATCATTGCTGGCCCGCTGGTAAGACCGGGGACGTTTTTTGACCAAACCAGCAAGCATTCGGAATTTCCAAAATCGGATGTCATCAAGACCGCCATAACGCTGGTGATTTTGGGACTATTCAAAAAGCTGTTGATTGCGGATGCTCTCGCCAGTGTCTCGGATACAGCCTATCGCGCGGCACTTTCACCAGAGAGCCAATCTTTTCCGGCTCCATTGTACTGGCAGGGATTTTATCTGTTTGCATTCCAAATCTATGCCGACTTTTCTGGCTATACAGATATTGCGCGTGGTTCGAGCCTGCTCCTCGGTTTTACGCTCCCTGAAAATTTCAACCGACCTTATTGGGCGGCGACACTTGGCGATTTCTGGAATCGCTGGCATATGTCGCTGACAGGGTGGTTTCGGGAATACCTGTTTTTCCCGATCAGCCGTGCGCTACTAACGCGCACCAATCCACGCTTTCCACGCGCCGTACAAATTGCCAGCAATCTGATCACCATGATTCTGATCGGGCTGTGGCACGGTGCGGCGTGGACATTTGTTGGTTGGGGGCTGTGGCATGGCGTGCTGCTTTCAATCGAACGTATCCTGAACTGGAAGCCAAACAAACGCTGGCAAAGCATTCTCTCGGCGGTTCTGACCTTTCACCTGGTTGCATTGGGTTGGGTTCTGTTTCGGGCTACCTCGTTCGAGATGGCAACCCGGTTCATCGGTGGGCTGTTTAGCTTTTCTCAGGTGAGTTGGGTCGGAATCTTTATGCCGCCAGTGTTGCTGGTAGGCATCCTGACGTTTGCACTGGATTTTCTACTATCCCAACAAACTGCGGTTCGATTCCGATGGCGACCAGTCGTTTTGACTGCTGCTCTTGTAGTTATCCTGGGTTTGTGGTTGCTCAGTTGGTCGCGCGGGGTCGATCAGCGCCCGTTTATTTATGGGAAATTTTAAACACAGAACGCAGGACTGAGGCCGTCGCGCTATGATCGATAAAGTGATGATCATTGATCAAACAAACGTGACTTTCCGCTAACATTGTAACTGGTCATAGCCCGGTGCTTTTAGCGCCGGGTCTGGATAGCGAACATTACTGAATTTCCGAGAGGATACTTTCCATCGTGCACGTTTTTCCGCGCGTCAACGCCGCTTCATACTCAGCGCTGGGAAGTTCAAAACTGAGTTCCGCAAGGTGCGCTTCGGCATCGCGTACCAGTTCGCTGGAATTGGGTTGCGTCAGTATGAAGCCAAGCCGTTCAACGGCCTTTGCTGGATTGCCCTGCTTGCCGCACAGATAGGATAGCCAGACAATCGCCATATTAACGCTCAGATCGTCGTTGGCAGTCTGCGCGATTTGCAATGCTTCGCGGTAGATTTTCTCGGCATCGGCATATTTTTCAAGGCGCACGGTAGGCCGTCCGAGATTTGCCAGTTCGTTGGCAATCCAGGCCGGATTCCCGATTTTCCGTGCTACCTGCAACGCTTCACTGAAATACTGGTGTGCTGCTGCCTGATCGCCACGTGCTTCGGCATTCCAGCCCAATGCGGAGGTTGCCCGCATTACGCCGAAATGACTCCCGATTTCCTTGAAATACGCTTTGGCTTCGAGCGCATATTTCTTCGCCTGATCAAATTCGCTCAGATTCAGCACAACCAGCGCCAGATTGACCTTGATTTGGGCGGTTGCTTCGCGCGGCATGATGTGGCTGAGTGTGGTCAGGGTCTGCTCGAAATGCTCTTTGGCGATGATGTAATCGCCGCGTACCCACGCATTCAGCGCCAGGCCAAGTTCCGCGAAAGAACGCAACCCATCTTCGTCAATCTGTTGCGACAGCGTGGCGCATTCCTGCGCGTGCTGCTGGCTGGAGTCCAGATTGCCTGTAAATCGTTCACACGACGACAGGATGAAGCTGGCAAGACCACGATCCCAGGCATTGCCTTCGCGGTTCATCGTGTCATAGGCACGCTGGCAATAATTCTGAAGGGTGGTATACGAATCATCCAGCAGATCGTTGGTGAGCGCCATCAACAGACCGCGCATGACCGGAACAAACGCCTGGGCGCGCCCGGTAGCGCACATTTGCAGGGTTTGATCGGCTTCAATCATCGAAACGCGGACGCCCTTCCGATTGCCATTGAACGACTGGAAGAACGCGGAAGCTGCCATTGCCTGCCCGTAGAGCGCGCCGCGCAATCCGGTTGGCTTATCCATTTTGAAAGTATCGCGGGCGTGGCGGAAAGCCTGCTCCCCATCAATCGAACGATCTGTGATGAAGCAGAAGAACCAGAAGTTCTCCAGCACCTTTTCCAGTTGTTCATATTGATGGTGGTCAACCGCCCAGTTCCACGCCGCCAGCACGTTATCCAGTTCCTGAGTCATATGCCGCAGCATCTTTGAACTGTGCTTTTCCTTGCCGCCGTTACCGTTCTCTTTCATCAGCATTTTCTTCTTATCCCAACTGAGATAATTCAGGAAGTGCTGTGTGTGCGCGGCATGGATACGTTCGGATTCCTCAGCCTCTTCGCCGAGTTTCGTGGCGGCATACTGGCGGAGCAGTTCATGGACTTCGTAGCGCCCGGATGGGTTACGCCGCAGCAGCGATTTATTAACCAGTGCCATCAGGGTACGCAGGCTTGCCCCGGTGACCTCCTGTGCCGATTCGCGCGAGAATCCACCCCGGAAGACTGCCAGCGCCTTGAATACGTTTTGTTCTTCGGGCGTCAACAAATTCCAGGAATAATCGAACACGGCGCGCATCGAACGCTGGCGAGTGGGCAAGTCGCGCTGCTCCGATTCCAGAAAATCGAGGCTCTTTTCGATTTCATCCCCGATTTCCTTGAGCGAGAGCATCCCGACCCAACTGGCTGCCAGCAAAATACCAAGCGGCAACCCTTGCACCTGCGAACAAATCCGCGCGATATTCGGCAGGTTCTCGGTTTCGAGTTTGAAACCCGGATCGGCACGGCGCGCACCCAGCAAGAAAAGTTTTACAGCGCTACGCTCGGCGGCGGCCTCAACATTGAATGGATCGGGAATATCCAGCCCTTCGATACGGAACACCGTTTCGGCCTGAATATTCAGCCGTTCGCGCGAAGTGACGAGGAGTTTTACGCCCGGCGCATTTTCGAGAAATGTCTCGACCATTCCCGCGCCCATCAGAAGATGCTCAAAATTATCCATCACAAGCAGCATCGTCTTTTCGCGCAGGAATTCGGTTAGCTGTTCTCCCGGCGTGTCTGTGCCGCGCGCAAACTGAAATTTCACAGCCTCTGCCAGCGCGTTCATAATCTGTTCTTTGGTATCACAGGCCGCCAGCGCTACAAAATGCGCACCGTGCAGGAAATCGGTTTGTGCAGCAGCTTCCAGCGCCAGGCGCGTTTTGCCCATGCCGCCCGGCCCCAGAATTGTCACCATGCGGACACCCGGATCATTCAACAGCGTTTTCAACTCTGCGAGTTCGCTTTCACGTCCGATAAATGGAGTGGTTTGTGTCGGCAGGTTGTTCGCGGAACGTGTTGGCGTCGGCGTAATGGTCGGCGCGTTATTGCTGACAAGCGGTGTTGGAGTACGCGCCGACGGCGTGGACTGACCGCTCAGAATTGCTTCGAGTTCCGCGCCGACGATACGCATACTGTTGATACGATGGTTGCGGTCTTTTTCCAGCATTCGGTAGATCAGGTCTACCAGCGCAATTGGCAAATCCGGGCGCAACGCTTCCAGGTCTGGTGTGGGTCGTGTCATGATCGCCGCCATTTGCGCACCCGGCGAATCGCCATCAAACGGGCGCTTTCCAGTCAGCATCTCGAACAGCAAGACGCCAAACGACCAGATGTCCGCGCGAGCATCCACCGATTCACCATTCACAACCTCTGGTGGCAGATAGGCAAATGTGCCGATAATCACGCCCGTTCCGGTCATATCGGAACCGCCGACGTGTGCTACACCGAAATCGGTCAGACGCGGTGTGCCATCTTCAGTCAAAAGAATGTTGGCGGGTTTCAAATCACGATGAATGATTTTCAAATAATGGGCGCGTGCCAGTGCGTCGGAAAGTTCCAGACCAATGCGCACGGCGCGCTCTACAGAGAGTTTGCCTTGCCGCGCGAGCAGTTCTGCCAGTGAACCACCTTCGACGTACTCCATGACAATATAATGCCCGGTATCCAGCTTATCCGCACCGAGGAGTTTGACGATGTTTGGATGATTCAGCGTGCGTAACGCTTCACCCTCGCGGACGAAACGCTCAATGAGGCCGCCGTCTGCGCCAATAACTTCCTGTTTAAGATGCTTGATGGCAACGGTTTGACCAGTGTGAAGGTCGCGACCACGATAAACCGCACCCATCCCACCCTGATTAATAAATTCACCTAATTCAAAATGCCCCCCGATCAAGGGCTTTGATTGCGGAGTGCTGACTGCTGGACTGGACATAATGCGCGCCTCGCGGACGTATCGGAATTTATGATGTGTGTACGTTAGACGTTGTGTATTTGTTTGTATTTTACGTGTGCGCGGAGAAATTCTATTAAATTTCTTACGCAGTTGTATTCCAATAAAAAGTGACAAAATACCTTTCGCTACGTGCAAGGTAAATTTGAGTATGCCACGCTTTTTCCATACACATTACTTCAGTCAACGTTCCGTAGGGAACTAACGCTCTGGGCAAACATCCTTCCGTAAGGGCATAATACGTTTCATGGAATCCATCTGTGGTTATTGATTCACAAAGGCTTCTTTGAATAAGTTCTTCTAAAACAACTTTATTATAATAATCGCTTTTCATAGTATCCCAATGCTCAGCCTGATGAGTTTTCCATTTACTGTGAACAAGGCCGATCCACAACATGGAATGAAACCAATACAACATTGGATTTATAGATGAAGCAGAACCGTTATAGTATGTGACAATAGCACCGGAATATATGTTGATCTGTAGCTCACCTTCTCTTTGAGAATATTCAATATCTGGAGATGAACAAAGATGATTCGTTTTACGGCGCGGATCAGTCAAGTAGCCTTCTACAAATTTACTAGCCACCGGACACTGAACAAAAGTTCAAAAAAGAGACAGATGGGACAGGCAA
>CAYSOC010000182.1:0-12795 GCA_964432445.1 uncultured Anaerolineaceae bacterium | reverse complement strand
CAAATATTGGTGTATCGGTAATGAAATGGACGGACCGTGGCAGCTCGGCCATCTCGAAGCCGCCGAATATGGCGCAAAAGCCCGCGAAGCTGCCAAAATGATGCGTTGGCACGATCCATCCGTCAGCCTGATTCTGTGCGGTTCGTCCTCAATCAGTATGCCAACCTTCCCGGAATGGGATCGGGTGGCGCTGGAATGGTGCTGGGATCAGGTCGATTATCACTCGTTGCACTACTATGCGACCAATCAGACAAATGATACCGATAGCTTCCTTGCGCTCAGTGCGGAGTTTGAATCCTATCTGGATACCATGTCGGGCGTGCTGCGTTATGTGAAAGCCAAACGCCGCTCAAAGCATGATGTCTATCTCTCGTGGGATGAGTGGAATGTCTGGTATCGCGCGCGTAGCGGGAACGCCCTCGCCGGACAATGGGTAGAGGCTCCGCACCTGCTGGAAGAGGTATACAACCTCGAAGACGCGCTGGTTGTGGCGCAATGGATGAATGTTTTCCTGCGTAAATCGGATGTATTGAAAATCGCCTGTCTTGCGCAGATTGTGAATGTCATTGCCCCTATTCTGACAACCCGTGATGGCCTCCTGAAGCAGTCGATTTTTTATCCGTTTGAGCTATTCAGCAAGTTCGCATCAGGCGTCGCGCTCGATTTGCTGGTCAAGGCCCCCTTGCACAACACAACACAGTTTGGCGATGTCCCGCTGCTGGATGTAAGCGCGTCCTATGATGAAGCCAATCGAACCAGCGCCGTCTTTATCGTCAATCGCAGCCAGACAGAAAGTGTCGTGGCAGACCTGCATTGGGAGGGCGATATGCCGAAATCTCTTGCGGGGGTTTATCAGATAGCCGGAAACGATCCGAAGCTGGCAAACAGTTTTGAAGACCCCAACCGGGTCACGACGGTTTCAATTGCTGCACCAGCTATCAAGGACAAAACAGCGACCCTGGTGCTGCCGCCACTGTCGTTCACAGTGCTTGACGCCTGCATGTAACAGATAGGGCAAACTATATGGATACACATATCAGGATTCTGAATGACGAACCTATCGGGTGGATCAATCCACGCCTGTACGGTCATTTTGCAGAGCATCTGGGGCGCTGCTGCTACGATGGCCTGTGGGTACGCGATCAGCAGGGACGGTCTTCCTTTCGCGCGGATGTAGTCGCCACGTTGAAAGCGCTCCCTGTCCCGATGCTGCGCTGGCCGGGTGGCTGTTACGCCGATCATTATCATTGGCGTGATGGCATCGGCGCAGTTGAAAAGCGTACCCGACGGCTGGGCATGTCTTGCGGTCTACAGGTGGAAGACGATAACACCCTCGGAACCCATGAATTTATGGAGTTGTGCCGCCAGCTTGGAGCAGAACCCTATCTGGCGGGAAACGTCGGCTCCGGTACGCCGCAAGAACTATGCGATTGGGTGGAATACTGTAATGCCAGCATCAACACCTCGCTGGTACAGGAGCGGCGCACGAATGGCGCTACCGAGCCATTTGGCGTGAAACTGTGGGGCGTCGGCAATGAAAACTGGGGTTGTGGTGGCAACTATGATGCGCCGACCTATGCGCGCGAATATCGGCGTTATGCGACGATGCTGCGCCATGTTGATCCGACGATTGAACTGGTGCTGGGCGGGTCGGGCGACGCAATGGCGACTGCGGAGAAGCTGGATACATGGAACATTGAAATGATCCAGACCATTCGCCCGCATCTGGGGTTGGTCGACCATCTCTCGGTACACCGCTACTGGATTAATGGTGGACCCGAAACAGACTTCACGGATGAGCAATATTACGGGTTACTCAGCGAAGTTCAGCAGACAGAACAGTTCATCGAGCGAACGGCGCAAATGCTGCATGAGGAAGCACCCAACCGAAAAATCGGAATCGCGCTCGACGAATGGGGCGTCTGGCATCCAGAAGCCCGACCCTGGGGGCCGGGTGAAGTCGCCCGTCGTGCGCCCATCACCTATGAGCAGGCAAATACTCTGCGCGATGGTCTGGCTGCCGGGGCAATGCTGGAAGCCTTCCATCGTCAATCACAGGTGCTGTCGATGGCGAACCTCGCGCAGATTGTCAACGTGCTGCAATCTGTCGTGAATACAGATGGCGAACGGCTGTGGCTTACGCCGACCTATCATGCGCTTCACCTGCATACGCCGCATATCGGCGCGACGGCGCTCCCTGTCCGGGTTGAAGCAGGAAACACCTTGCCAGATGGTAGCAGCGCTGTCACCGGAACCGCATCTCGCAATGGCGGACGGTTTGCCCTGACGCTTATCAACCGCCACATTTCCGACCCGGCAACTATTCGGTTTAGCGCTCCTGGTCAGCCCGTCACCGCTCAACTTCTGAACGCGGATCAGGCGAGTGATGTGAATAGCGCGGCTGATCCTGATCGGGTGCGGCTGGTCAACCTGACCGTGGAGCGCGACAGTAATAACGATTGGTTTGTTGAAATGCCTCCCCATTCAATGGCGACGATTGTCTTTGCGTAGTGCCGGAGCTAGAGAGCGATGATGAAATGTGCATTTCGTATCATCAGCATTGTCTTCCTGTTATCTCTGCTGATGTTGTTAGGGTCAAGCGTCAGTGCAGATACTACACCCAACGCAGGCCAGAGCGCGACTGCTGCTGCAACTGTTGCGGTCACGGCGAAGGTTCAGCCGTTGCCTGCATCGGGCGTACTTCCCCTGACTGGCGTCACCTACCCGGTTCATGATCCCGTCCTCATCAAAGACGGTTCACAATATGTTGTCTTTGCAACCGGGCAGGGTATCCCGCTGCACTGCTCCCCGGATATGCTGAAATGGGATAACTGTGGCAAGGTTTTCCGGGTCTATCCATATTGGGTCTATAAAGCTGTTCCCAATGTGACGGACATCTGGGCTCCCGATATTAGCTTCTGGAATGGTAAATACTACCTGTACTATGCGGCGTCCAGTTTCGGGTCGAATCGCTCGGTGATCGGACTGGCAACCAACGTCACGCTGGATCAGGATCGCCGGGATTATAAATGGGTGGATGAAGGAGAGATCATCGGTTCACAGCCCGCCGATGACTTTAACGCCATTGATCCCAATCTGGTCACGGATCAGGATGGTCAGCGCTGGCTGGCGCTGGGCAGTTTCTGGACTGGAATCAAGCTGATAAAACTGGATGCAACGACAGGCAAACGCTCTGCCGATGACAAGACTGTATATTCGCTGGCAAGTCGTCCCGGTTCAACGCAGATCGAGGCCAGCTTTATCATCTATCGAGGGGGCTACTATTACCTGTTCGTCTCGTTCGATATGTGCTGTCGTGGCGTAGACAGCAATTACAAAATGATGGTCGGGCGCTCGGCAAAAGTCACAGGGCCATACGTTGATCGGGATGGTCGCGCGATGCTTGATGGAAGTGGCTCACTCGTCTACGCGGGATCAGAGCGCTGGCATGGACCAGGACATAATGCCATCTATCAGGAAAATGGCGTGTACTACCTCGTCTATCATTCCTATGATGCGGAACATAATGGCTCTCCGACATTGCGTATCGAAGCGCTGGAATGGGATGCGAAAGGCTGGCCTGTTTCCCCCAGCGCAACCGCTCTGGCTACGCCCAACGTACCCTGACAATCTGTAAAGAATATCTCTTGATCTCGTTTGATCAAGGGATGTCGTCTTCATTTGCAATTTGGAATCCAACACTTTTGAAATATAGACCCCTATCCCCCCGCCCTTTCCCCGCAGGCAGAGAAAGGGAGCCAGACTGCGCGGGTTTGGAAGTCCCTCCTCGCCAGCGGGGAGGGACTTAGGGTGGGGTCAATTTCCTTGACCGTCGGAATGTAAACTATTTCCAAACTGCGTTTGAGCGTGTTGAAAGTCACGTCTGAATCGGCACGGATGCCTGTATCACTTCCTCTGCTGTTACCTCTCTTCCAAGTTTATCGGAGAGATAAATGCCTTCGGAGATTAACATGGTGTTCAGCGCGACTTCGGCAGTCGGGAGCAGGGGTACACGCTCCTGTAACGCCGCGACCCAGTGATGTTGTGAACTCTCGTAGGCATCCCCATTTTGGTGCAACGTGTCCCAACGGAAGAAGGCCAAGTCAAGATCGGTTGACGAATTCAGATCGAGATTGCCAACGTTGTGGTAGTAGCCGAATGGACTGAGCCGCACCCCGCCCTGTGTCCCGAAAATGCTGGAACCTTCAAAGTCGTTCATGTGTACTGCCCACGCCTCGATAATGTCCAGCGTCACATCATTCTCAAAGCGAATGAAGCCAAGTCCTAACTCTTCCACATCATAATTGCTAATCTGCTGGCGCTGTGCGTCCATCCCTACCTTCTGATAGGTCTTGCCTGTGATGCGCTGCACCGTCGGGTTTCCGGTCAGATATAGCACCTGTGCAATGTGATAGACACCCATATCGTATAGCGCGCCGCCAGAGGAGTGCTTTTTCTGTACAAAGTTGGCTGTTCCATAGCCATCGACATAGGGACGACCACGCCGCCGGAATCCCGTTGAGCGGATGTGGTAAACCTCACCCAGGACGCCATCTTCGATCATGATTTTGGCGGCGCGGGTTTCCTTTTGAAACAGGCTAAAAAACTGGATACTGAGTTTACGCCCGGTACGTTGGGCAGTGTCATACATGAGTTTGGCGTCAGCATATGTACCTGCCATCGGTTTTTCACAATAGACGTGCTTGCCCGCTTCCAGTGCCGCGACTGTCACCGGGCGATGCAGATTATTGTGCAGGCAGACATCGACAGCATCTATATCGCTACGCTTTAGCAGTTCGTGATAATCGGTATAGACAGAAGGTACATTGAAATTTGTCGCTACGCGCTGTGCTTCTGCCTCGTTTATATCAGCGACAGCGACGATCTCCGCATTTGGAACAGAGCGATAACGCTCAAGGTGGTGTTTGCCGATTTGTCCCGTACCAATAACTCCGATGCGAACCCGATTTGTAGTTCCCTGTTGGCTCATGGCAGTCTCTCAGTTCTGCACATGAGCGCTATCCAGAACGCGCTTGATCAGGTTGAGCGTCTTGACGACTGCGCCATATTCATCACCATCACGCGGGACACTTTCGACGCCCCAACATCCCGTGTAACCCGTGTCGAGGATGTAGCCCATTGCTTTGGGAATATCAACAGTTGGATCGTTGCCGTTTTCATCGAATTCAAAGGTTTTGATATGAACCGATGCTGTGTATTTGGCACACTTGCGCCAGCCCTCTTCTTTCATCCCCTCTGCCCAGTTATGCGTATCCATCAGCAATTTCACGCCGCCAGATGCCTCCAGCATACGCACGACGTTATCGGGGATTTTGGACGCGCCCCAGTGATTTTCCATGAGCAGTTCCATCCCCAGTTTATGCGCGCGCGGGAGTAGATCGTGATAGCCTTCGATGATGATGTTAAACATGGCGTCGGGCAATTCTGCCGTGCCGCCGGAATCAATGCGGATTTGACGCGCGCCGAGTTTATGCGCGATCCGCATCCAGCGATATTCCTTCGCGCGGTAGATTTTGCGCTTTTCGGCATCGTCGTCATAGATGTGTGCATCGTCGGCAGCGAGACACCCGAATGGCAAGCCTGCTTCGTCTGCCGCCGCTTTTATCTTGTCAATGTATGCTTCTTCTTCGGGCGTAAACGTCACTTCTTCCGGCGAGTTCCAGAGCGCCGAGGGTGCGACATCCAGCGGCGCGAGATGCCCAATCCAGGGATCGAGCATTGTGCAGCCGAGTCGTTTGCTATCTGCAATATATCCAAAAATGTCTTGTTTTCCACTTTGTAAAAGCCGATGAAAACTATATGAGGCGATACTAAAATCCATTTCCTGATTTTCCTGTGTTCAAAAACAAATAGATTATAAACCTTACAAACGAACTGCCAACTTGTTACGTGGGTATCGAAGTGCGAAACAGGGACTCGGAGTACAATTTTTCGGAAAATATCAACCAAAAGGGTACGAAAATATGAAACGCGAAAATCCGCTATTGAATCCGGTTCCAGACGACACGATGGAGCGCGCGCAGGCGTTGGCACTGGACATTGCCTATGGCGTTGCCGAAGGCTTGTTTCACCCTTATGTCAATTCCTTTCGGGATGAACTCACGCTGTCTCCGGTTGGTCGCCCAAATGATGATGCGCATAGCAGCAAGGTCGAAGAAGCTGAAACAGCGTTCTACAATAAATGGAATGGGAACTTCCCCAGTATCCATCTCATGATCGCGCTCAAATATCTGGACTCATCCGAAGGGGACGCGCATGATCTCACTGAAAAAGCGATTAATTTGCTGGAAAAACCTGTCAGCGCCCCAACAATTTTTATTTCCTACAAACGTGGTGAGAGCAGCGCGTTTGCTTTGCTAATCGAGGCACGTCTGCGGTTGGCGGGCAACCCTAATCCCTATCTCGATAAGTCGCTGGTTGTCGGGGATGTGTGGGAAAAAGAGATTGAAGAACACGTCCGGGGTGCAAAATATTTTGTGCTGCTGGTTCACCCCGATGCCGCGAACAGCAAATATGTCAAAGACGAGGTACGCTGGGCTCAGGAAAGCGGTTGCCGCATCCTTTCGATCTGCTATCCCGGCGTTAGCATCGAAACCTGTGGCATTGACGGCCTGAGCCAGTATCAGGTCATCGGCATCAAAGGGAACTCTGCCAGCGATTATGAGGATGCAGTACACAAATTATTGAACGCTTTGGGGTATGCGACCTACTGATTTCAGGGGAATTGTCAGCCTCGGTATGGAAGCCGAGGCAATCTGAACTTTAAAGCAGCGAATTAGTATTTGGCAACGCAACTGGCGGGGATAAAGCCGTTGTAGGGGCCAGAAACGAATATTTCGTTCCATGTTCTGCCGTCTACACCCTTCACAGGCTTCAGGTTTATGTACCAGCGCTGTCCGATCAGAACCCGATCTTTGGTGGCAAAGTTCAAATCTGGTTCGGAGAATACAGAAACCGTACACAAAACAGTACGCTGAACAAATTCATCGCTGATAACAACCTGGGGCTGGGCAGGGGGTACTGCGCTTGCGGTTGCTGCCGGAGCCGCTTCGGGAAGGTTGCCAGCCTGTACCGGTGGAGAGGCCAGAAAGAATGCAAACAGGATTGCCAGAATAACAGCCAGAGTAAGGTAATAACGCCTCATCGAGACTCCTTTTAAATATCGGGTGTACAACAAGAGCTATTATATAACCATAACCGATTTTTCGAGACAATAGACAGAGTTATCGTTGGCTCATTCAATCGTAATCGGCATCTCGTAGTGATCCTGTTTATCGCTCGTCTCGGCGCGCAGGAATGTATCCGGGTCATAGAACCCGATAATTAGCTTGCCCGCTCCTTTATAGTCACTGCGTGCCCATTCGATTTTATGGGTATCAACCAGATATTCGCCCTGCTCCCAGTTATTGGCGGGGCGCGTGCCATTGACGGGAATACCGTCGTGCTGCGCGATTAGCCTGCCCTGATCATCAAGGATTTGTACAAAAACGCGCAGGTTCGCTTCCTTCTGGTGTACTACCTGCCAAAGCAGTGTTACGTCGAAGGGTTGCCCTGCCTGTATCTTTGACGGCAGTTGAATGCCTTTCAACGTTGCCAGTGTTGGAAATGGAGTGTTTGCGGGTGTCAGGTTGGACAGTTCTGGCGCAGTATAGACGCGCGGGAGTTCGGTAATCTGGATTTCGCCCAAAGTTAGCGATGCCGAGGTCGGCTTTCCGGTTTCGTCCAGCACAGCCAGTTGTATTTTCACAGAGCCTTTGGCATCTGTCGGAATACAAAAGCGTTCAACGTAGAAAAACTGTAGAAAGCGTTCTATTGTTCTTGGCTGCGTTAGAACTTTTCCATCGGAAAGAGTTTTTACATATCCAAACGTGATATTGGAGTCACCAGCGGCAACTACAATAGACGTTCGCAAGTCTTCGCATTCCCCTTGGGCAAGGGATGAACGAAAGGGCAGACGTTGTTCAACGTACAATCCTTTCCCAACTTCAATTTCTTCAGCCGTGCGATAAGCCCATTTGTAATGAGTATATGTTCTGGCTAATCCAAGCTGTGGGCGTTTTCCCTTGTTCTTCGGCACACAGCTTGTATCGTCAGAAAAAACAACACAACCAATGCTATCAAAACCGTTTGGCATTGCGTCGCTATATACTTTAATTGTGACTGCGCCAGATGAAGCGCGGGGAAGTGGAAGCCACGTAAATGTTTGAATTGTTTTTCCGGTTTCCCATCGTGTTGTTGGAAACTGATGATCATCCAGAAGATCAATATCTTTGCTGGCAAGTTCGGTGATTGGTGTGAGCATTACTTTCGTAGAAAGATGTAAAGGGGTATCCGTCTGCTTTCGCAACACCCAATCGCTAATCAGGCACGTTCCATCTACTCCGTTTATGCTCGTTGTTTGCTGTAAATTTATCACACCAAAATCGAGACCATTCGGAAAGAGCCAGCTATCTCCAGAAATTAAATCTCCAGTTCCCAAATAGCGATCTGTTCGTATACCCTGCACAGTCAACTCATTTAGAAAATTTCCAGCGCTGTTTAAAATACAAGGATATGCCCCGCGCACATCAGCGGGCAGTTGATACCATGTCAGAAATTCTATATAACGCGCTCTATCTGGTTGACCATTTTCAAATGTACGACGCAGCGTTTCTATAATCGTCTGGCTGGAACTATACAGCGGGAGGCTAATCACACGCGCTTTGATATCCATTTTCTGAACGTAATAATCCAGCGTTGGCTCCCAGCCATAGGGAATGATAATCGCGTCCTGTTCGGTCAAATCCTTTTTGTAATGTTCGGCAATCGCGCGGAAATCATCGTGCCGATAGACGGGCATCACTTCGACCAGTTTCAGCACATGCACGCCAATCCCGATGATCAATATGGCAGATGCCGCCTGTAGCAACCACGCCACCGGACGTACCCGACGCGGGATCGGGATACTCAACCCTGCCGCAATGAGCATCAGAGTTGCCGGGACACCGACAATGTAATAGCGTGGATGAAAGTCGATGTGTGCCGCATAGATAATTGCTGTCTCGAACACTGGAATTAACAGCGCTTGTGAGAGCAATAAACCGGTACGTAGATTCCGATATTTGAGAAATACAGCAAACAACCCGATGATTGTCAGCGGAATTAATAACAGGCAGAGCAGCATCAAGCCGTTATCGGCATTGATCATCGTGCGAATACCGCTGAAATAGCTCTGCCAGATGTTCCACAACAGGCTGATATTAATCGGTGGCGTGGTGTTGAACGGCGTCCCGGTGGGCTTTTGCGTAATCAGCCAGGGCAGATAGAGCAAGCCAAGCAAGCCCTGTACAACCATCGATCGAAATAGTTTGCGCCATTCGCGCCGCAGGATCAATGCCGTGATCATGGTCACGTTCAGCCATGCCACAATCGGCACGGCGAGATTCTGGGAATAGAGCGTGAGCCATTCCACTGCCGCCAGATATATCCATGCGCGACGCGCTCCGGTTTGCAGAATGCGCTCCATCAAAAAGAGCAGCAGAATCGCTCCCAACGGCATCACAACATAGGCGCGGATTTCCTGTGAAAACACCCACAGGATTGGGTTGAACGCGACAAACAGTGCAGCCAGCAGTCCGGCACGATCCCCGTACCAGCGTCGCGCCAGAAACCCGACAATGGCAACCAGCAGGACGCCAAGCAGCAGTGACCAGAAGCGTAATGACCAGACCGAATCGCCCGCCAACTGCATCCAGCCGCCAAGCGACATATAAAACGCAGGCGGTGCGTTCGGGTCTGTCCCTTGCACGCCCCACGCCAGCGGATGATAGGCACTGAAAACTGACCATGCCTCGTCGTGCCAGAGGCTTTGCGAACCTAGCCCTGAGAGGCGAAAGGCAAACGCAGCGAAAAGAATCAGTGCGAGTAGCCAGAGATGAAGCCTTTTCATTTACTTCACCGAGATAGGTTGTATTTTGTTCCCGGCGCTGAAGCACCGGGCTAAACTCAAAGATTCAATTATCTTTTTGAGTTTAAATTTCAGTATATGTGGTCTGCCAAATGAACACTCAAAATGTTTCAGGCATAGCATTGATATGGCTTTACGGCGATTATTCCCGATCTCTTTGAGTTTAGCCCGGTGCTTTAGCGCCGGGTCATGCAGCATTATCAATGCACAACCCCAAGTTTGCGCAGTTCGTAGAGGATCAATTCTTCCCAGGGCGTGGAAGTCTCTACCGTCGCGTAATGGATGCCGCGTTTCGCACAATATGCCCCAATTTCCTCACGCCATGCCGTCAGGCGTTTGAGGTACAAATCGCGCATGGACGGATCAACCGTGACGTCCTGCCCCTGTCCCGTTTCCGAATCAATCAGGCGCAGATCGCCAGCCAACGGCGGATTGACTTCATCCGGCGCAAGCGCGTGGATCACGGCCAGTTCATGGCCTCGTCCCAACAGCGATGTAAAGCCATCCTGATAGCTGCTTGGCGAGAGCAAATCGCTCACAAGGATGCACAACCCGGCGCGGGTGGTGCGTGCCGCGAAATCCTTCAACGTTCCGGCGAGGTCTGTGCCACCATCGGCAGGGAGATTGGTCAGCCAATCGAGCATTTCCAGCGTGCGCCCGCGTCCACGATATGGCCCCCACTGGCGCACTCCGGCATTACTCAGCCCGACCATCGTCAGGCGATCTCCCGCGCCGAGCGAAATATGTGCCAGCCCTGCCGTTACCCTGCGCGCAAAGTTGAATTTACGCTCTGCCTCTACGCCCTCGGCAGGCCATTCCATGCTTTTCGAGCAATCGAGCAACAGATAGACCGATAAATCTTCTTCTTCTTCGAGAAGTTTGATAAACGGGCGCTCCAATCGCGCAAATACATTCCAGTCAATCCGGCGCAGGTCATCACCGCGCGTATAATTCCGATAATCTGCAAACTCGATACTTGTACCGCGCTTCGTGGAACGGCGTTCGCCCTTCATCACACCCGCCCGCACCCGCGTCGCCACAAGCTGCAACTGTTCCAGCTTGCGCAAGACCTTCTCATCGAAAAGTTTTTCAGCCATGTTACTCTAAATCCTGCCGACGAAATACGATAATCGACACCCCAACCAGCCCAATCACCCAAACGATCAATACTAGAAGCGATTCCAGCGCTGAATTGACGCGCACCCCTTGTACCAGCGGCATGATCGGCTGCCCGTATATTACCCAACTACTGATGTTCGGGACATTATAGGCGCTGGTGAGTCGGATGAGATCAGCGATTTGCGGCGCGTTGAAGATGATCCCCATCACGGTGACACTGGTCATGAAGCCAAGTTCAATCAGGACGAACAGCACCCCGCCGATAATCCCACCCATCATCGAACGGGTAAGCATCGCTGCCAGTGCCGCGAATGCCGTACCAATAAATGAACCGATCAGCGTTGCGCCTGCCTGCAACACATAATTGCCAAGAAAGGTCAGGAACACCTCAGAGGTGAGTACAGGTAATGACTCTGCACCTGCCAGCCTGTTTACAATCAATCCGCCGAAAATCAACACCAGCGAGAGCGCGCCGAATGCCAGCACAATCAGCGTTGATAACACAATGTACTTGGCGAACAGCAAACGGGTTCGGCTGACATAAGGTACGGCGTGCTTCCATGTTCCCCACTGGTATTCGCCCGCGAACTGTCGCGCCGCATAGCCAATGATCAGCAGTCGCCCGAAAAGGTTCAGGGGGATCGTCCACGCACCGAGCGCTACATCTGTCCAGCGGAACGGATTCGCGCGTAGTTGGTCGCGCGTAGTTGGAAATACAATTACGCCGATCCCAAGCACAATACACAACAGCACCCCGCCAACAGGCCATATCCAGAGCAGGCCACCCGTGACCCAGCGCTGTCGCGTCATTTTGAGCCATTCAGCGCGTAACATGCGTGCGTTCCAAAAAATAGGATTCCAGCGTTTGATGCACAGGTTCGGCGCTATATACCCGAACGCCATTCGTAACAAGTTTCTGAATCGCGTCCGCTATACCTTCCCGATCTGCTTTCACGTCGATGGAATCCGGCAAATCCGATGCAGGTTGTACAAAAAAATGCTCCTGCAATACATTCATTGCAGTGGTGCGATCATTGACCCGGATTCGGACACTCTCACCACCGAGCAAATCACGCACTGCGCCGGATGCAATTAGTTTCCCCTTGTCGATAATCGCTACATGATCGCAGGATTGCTCAACCTCGGAGAGCAGATGGCTGGACAGGAAAACGGTCTTTCCCTGTTTATCTACCAAATCGCGCAACAGGGCGCGCAGTTCAACCATGCCTTGTGGATCAAGGCCGTTGGCAGGTTCATCCAGAATGACCAGTTCAGGATCGTGCAATAGTGCTGCCGCGATGCCAAGCCGTGCGCGCATCCCGGTAGACCATATGCTAACCCGATCCTTCGCTCGTTCGGTTAGATCAACCTGTTTGAGGACAATGGGAATACGTTCAACGCTGACCCTTCGCACATGGCACAACGCACGTAAATTCTCCGCACCGCTGAGGTATGGATAGAACGCCGCACCCTCGATATGAAACCCGACACGCGCCAATACACCACCGTAACGCGGGAGTGGTTCGCCAAGAATTTGGACGTTGCCACTTTCGGGTTTGACCAATCCGGTAATCAGCCGGATGGTGGTAGTCTTGCCCGCACCGTTCAGACCGAGAAAGCCGTACAATTGCCCGCGTTCAACGGTCAGCGAGAGACCTCAGCCTTCCTCACGGGCGGCCTGCCTGTGGCTTTCGTCCCTTCAGATGTTT
>CAYSOC010000181.1:0-13068 GCA_964432445.1 uncultured Anaerolineaceae bacterium | reverse complement strand
TTCCAGTTATGATGCGCTATTTCCTTTCTCCCTCAAAAGTTTCAATCAGTTCATATAAAACGGATAGGCCGTCAGCAAAAATGAGACATTGCAAAACGTGGTCACTATCCCGGATATTTTCTTTTTAGCGTGTCCCAAAAGCGCTAAGGCGAACCAATACTCCTGTCATTACGGAGCGAATTAATTACCGTTAAAGCTCAGGCATCCGTGATTTTTTATTCTCCTTCAAACCCGTGAGCTTTAAACTTCAATGTGCGGCTGTTTTCACTGATTGTACGGACCGTCGCATCATCAAAACCTGCTCCACGTTCAGCGCTGATCTCGACTGTAATTTCTACATTCGTCCCAGTCAAACTGGTTAATCGCTGAACAATTTCCTCAACGATAGTTGACATCTCTCGATTGACACGCTGCGGATCAAGGGCAACTGTTCCATGATAACGAGTGATGGATCGCGTTTTCTGTGGTTCAGGTTGAGTGGTTATAGACTTTCCTGAGCTACTATTTACAACACTGGCTGCACTTGAAGCTAAACTCACCTGCTCATGCTTTTGGTGCTCACGTTGCTGCTGTTGTTCCGCACTATCGGCACGTACCAGCACCGCACTATCGTCAAGGTAAATGGTTGAAACGGGGTGCCGGAAAATCAATCCTTTATATGTGCCGTCTGCTCCAACCATCGTGGCATACCCGAATGGTGCATCTTCGCGGGAAATGCCCTCACGTACTGCATCAAGAAGGACAGACTGATCCAATAATCTTGGCAGGTAACAATAGCGCGTTAGATACTCCCAAATCTGTTTCAATCCAACGTGAGAGCCATCTCGCCATAGATTGTACTGTTCCATTTCCAGCAAGAGGGTGTCTGGTGACCAAGCTGGAATCAACATCCCGCTCTGGCGAAGTTTTCGACTGGCGCGCTCATAAAAACTATCCTGTCCCGGTAAACGATGCGCTTGGAATTCGATGTCACCAGTTGGATCAGGTTGCACCGGCACAATTAGCCAGCTGTATGTCTCTTGCAATCGTACCCGTACTGTTTCGTCTGTGCGCGCCAGATTAGACTTCACCTGCTTCCGTTGCTGGGAATCAAGGTTTAGTTGCTCTTCTTCATCGCTAATCGACTTCCAAGCCAGATATTCCCGCAGTGCCTTTTCCCATGCTTCGGCATCATTGGTATCGGCTGCGATGAATACCAGCATGTTGCGGTATAAACGCGGTGACGAACCACGATTTTCGAGAATATTCTTTGCCTGCGTAATCGCGTCTGAAATGCCATTGGATTTCTTGTGGGCATACTCTGGTTGCAACACGACCACACGCGCACGGAGATCATCAGCAATATCGCTCGTTTCACTTGGAGCAACGTGCGTCGCTGCAAAATTATTGCGCCCGTCTTTTACGCCGCGCAGCCGATCAATCGCCTCTTGGTAGACCAGATCAGCGTGGAGGTTCTGGGCGCGATCCTGTGCAATGCGGTTGACCGTTGGGCGAGTATCGTACCAGTAGCGGCTACTATCAGTGTAGAGATAAGTCAACTGCTGACTCATGCGGCGAAGAGCATCATTAAAAACAGGCAATGGCTCGCCGGGTTGAACGGTTGCCAAACGAATCCGGACTTCTTCGACACCGCGCACCGCCTGCCCCATTACGGAAGGCGCAGAACCAATAAAAATGCTGCGCGCGATGCGGCGACTCGCCATGTACTGTCCAATTGTAGGCACGATCTTATCCAGCTGGAAGGGCTTGGCAGCGTCCCCATCAATATCGGCATCCACAATCGCAGGCCAATTCTCTGGCAGATAGCGCAACATTTCATTACGAACGCTGGATGCCCAAAGGGGAATACTGGCAGGCATGATCAAGAGCGACTGGTCATTATCCTGCCACAACTTGTAAATTACCGTTGCCATCAAGCGCAATACGCCACGTGTCCGCTGGAAACGGTCAAGCGTTGACCAATCCTGATAGAGCCGATCAAAGAGTTCAGGATGGATCGGATACGCCGATTTCATCCGGGTCGCATAATCGCTGTCTGCTGCTTCGGACGGAAATTCACTCTTGTCATCCCGGTACATTTCGCAGAAAGCATTCACCACTGCATCACGAGCGGGATAATCCACATCTGACGTAAACAGCCGCCGACGTACAATTTCAAAACTCTCAGTAGCCGTAACAGGTTTCCAAACGGATTCCATGCGCCCGATGGTCTTGGCGAGAATATCGAGAGCCTGCTTTCCCAGTTCACCGCCAATCTCATTTTCTGATTCAGGAATTGAAACCAGCAGCATTGAATCGCTGGAACGCTTGACCGCTTCAGTCAGCGACTGGAAGAAGGTCATCGTGGAATCAAACGTGCCAGCTGGAACACGGTCTGCCGTCGTGACGGGCAGATTGCGTGCAAATGCTACCAACTCGTCGATCATGATCAGCGCCGGGCCATATTTCTCCAATAGCTGTACCAGTGTGTCTGAACCCGGCGCAACCCCGGCGAGATCGGCACGTTCGACGATGCGATAACCTTCAACGCCACCAAGTTGATAAGCCAGATCGCCCCATAGGGTATTGGTCGTTGCATCTGCGTATACACGTGGTTCCGTTGCACTAAACGCCGTACCGACAATCACTACCCGATTGGCGTTAATCCGATCATCAATCTCGCCGACTTCAGCGAGGATGTTTTCGCCGCCGGGAATCTCTGAAAAGCCGATTTTGCCACCAAACAGGTGATAGAGCGCCAGCATACTATGTGTCTTACCGCCACCAAATGAGGTTTGAAGCTGGACAACGGGATCGCCACCCTGTCCTGACAAACGTCGGACGCCTGTGATTAGGAGCGACAACAACCCTTCGGTGAGGTAAGTCCGACGGAAGAATTCCTTTGGATCGTTGTATTCTGCGGCAGCACTATTGGCTTTGACATCGGCGATATTGGCGACAAAATCTGCCAGAATATAGCGTCCACTCGCTACATCGGGATGTGGCTTGACGACCAGCCGCCACGGACGCAACCCCGGTAGCGTCGTCCGAATCATTTGATCTTCCTGTGCCGGTGCTTTAGCGGTCTGTTTTGCCTCTGCGTCGAAGCGCAACCGCAATAGTTCGTTCGCAATCTCGCGCGTGCGCGCCGCCTCTTTGATGGCACCAACAGCTTGCAACAAACGGTTCGCGGTGTCAGCACAGCGATACGCGGTGTCATTGTCGAAGGCTTTCTGATGCGCCCAATCGTTACGCGCTGTCATCAATTCGCTGACGTAATTCCGCTCGGATTGTCCCAGCTTTTCTTTGAAAACGTCGTTCCACTTCTGCCACATCAGTTTGAACAGGCTATGGCTATCCAGCGCCGCCGTGAGTGTTCCAATATCCTGAAAGGCTTCACGCGGTAATTCATAGGCGTTGGTTGTCAGAATCGCATCGATCTCGCGGGCAAAGTCGCTTTTATAGGTAGTTCGGTATTCACGCACTACAAACATCCCCAAGCCATCTTTGAGAGTGTCCATAACTTCGCCAATACGATCTCGATTACTTTTCGCCATTGTTCAGTTCCTTGTGCCGGGATCAGAAAAAACTACAACCTTGCCTTGAAATGTGGTCATGTTTTGAGACCATCTGTTTTTCAGAATAAAAACGGAACGATAAGGATATTTTTCAGGATCAACATCCGGAGGAGACAGAACATCAATTTGTGCCCAATGGCTCTGCCTGCCTTCTGTCGTTGTTGCATCGTAAATCATTTCAATTAGACTGTAACGCATTCTCATAGCCGACAAATCCAACATCAACTTGGTAAAGCGCTCCTGTGTATCTGCCGCGACACAAAACTGCACTCGATCCCGGATCGCATCGGCTTCTAATACCCACCATAGAGTATTGGTTATGACCGGAGACGCAGAAATTGGCAATTGCAACCAATCCGATGCAAATGTTGCAACGGGGACAAAGGGCTTATTTTGCCATTCCCACGGAACGAGAAGTTGATAAATATCCTCGTCCAGCTCGCGCGCAATGAACCAGTTTTGCCCATAAGCAGGCGGAATTTTTACCTGCAAAAACTGCTGATAGATTTCATCTATCATGCTCAACAAAGTTGGATAAGAGCGTAATCTAAGTGCGAGAATAGAATCCTGATGGCGGAAAACCGTATAAAAAGAAGCGGCTATGCCGTGATCTATCCTCGGAAAACTCTCGAAAATACTATTCTCGTCGCTGTACGCGGCAGGCACAGAAAATAATAATGATTTGGGAAACACGCCATCAATAATGTCATATAGCCGATTTACAAGCCCATGATGTTGTAGAGTATCTTCCAAAAAATCCCTAATAACAGATCGAAAATCAATGTATTGCATCGTGATGAGTTCGGTATATATGCTATCTTCCCAATATTCACCGTCTATCCACAGGGGGATGATTGGGATTTCGCGCCGTTGTGCCAAGCGAATTTCGCCTGTCACAAATTTCGACGCGGCTGATTGAGGCGTGGCAATCAACACGAATGCAAATGATTGCTGGATCGCTTCCCGTATCTCGGCATCATAGTTTTCATCGCCCGGTTGTAAGCGAGAGTCCTGCCAATATGGGATTTTTTGGCGATCTAAAAAACTGCGGATTATATCTACTTCTGCTTTATCTTTGCTTGAGTAGGAAATAAAAACATGCTTTGGCAGCGGCGGGTTATCCATTACTCAATCCTCAAATAATTTTTGTTGCTGTGTCGCGCGATTTTCTTCCGCGTCCTTACGAATTTCTGCGGCACGCTCGGCGATGGACGGCCACTGAATGACCAGCGTGTTATAGTCGCGGGCGTGATCTGCCCAACCGCGACGCTCACAGATGCTATACAACCGATAGGCCAGATTGCGCGCCTCGCCCATGATCTCTGGCTGCATCTTGTTCATGAGCAGCGCCGCTCCTTCTTCACCGTGACTATTGAGGCGCTCGATCAAGTGGTGGGTGGCTTCCCAGATGGTCGCGCGTTTATCGGACAGCGGATCGTACGCGCCGGGGTCATATTCCGACCAGTGGACGAGTTTCACCTTACCGCGACCAGACTTCACCACACCCGCTTCTTCGATGCCGCGCACACTGGTATTCTTCGCCCGTGCTAGCACATCGGCACTACCAAACTCGCCCTCGGTGAACCCGAACTGATCGAACCACGCAATCGCAAAGCGCGTATCGCCGTCAATATCGCCGTCCTGCTCGGCAAGGTAGGTATCCAATTCCTGATTGATCAGCCCCAACGCGGCACGGACAGCAAGCGGCTTGCCATCTGGCTCCAACACGGCCTTATAGCGGCTGTAGATTGCCATGCCCGGCCCGATAGAGGCTTGTGCCAAATCGACGGGCGCGATGTTGCCCGATTGCATCTCTTTGAGCGCGGCAGGGAGTTCTTTACGCAACAGATCAATGAAGCGATTACGGCTGACGGTGGGTGCGTCGTCAGAGCGAGAACGACAGACCAAAACAATAGAAGATGCCAAAGCGTTAGAACCACTTGCCCTCATTCGGTTCGGAAGCTCAGTACGCATAGGCCACGTACCGTCTACAGAGAATCCCGATTGGATGATACCTTGCAACATGGTTTCCCAACCCGTACTGACAATATGCTCTATTCGCTCCTCAGTTTCTTCATCTGCATCTTCACCTTCTGATTGCTTAAAGGCATAATAAACTGTTAAAGGGTATGCCTCTGAAGAAAACCTACGCATACTTGAAAATGCTTTCACCATTCCATCTTCAAAATGCTTGTTAGCGGCTTCTTTGCTTCCACCAAATCGATAAGGCGCAGCAATGAGTTCTGGCTCTTTTGGCACAAGCATCGTACCAAATAATTCAGGGTAAATATTTCTCAGTACAGGGCGCATCCAGACATAAAAAAAATCTGAAAGGTCAGCATATCCTATGTTGTCGTAGTAAGGAGGATCAGTCGAAATGATTCGCCGGTCTCGCTGAAAAAGAGTCGCCGCATCTTGCTGATCAGAATTATTATGTAGTGTATTACTAAAAATACCATTTTTTGTCGATCCCAATACCTCTGATATCCAAACAGGTGAATCAGCAAAAGCTCCAGTTGAGTTAGAAAACACATTTGATTCTGCAAAATCCCAAGACATAGACACAGTTTGGCGAGCAAAGATAGTGCGGACCTTGTCCGCACTATTATCCCATCCAGAGATTGAATTAAGCCGCAATAGTAAACGATCCACCGTGAAAAGACTATAAACAGCTATAGCTTCTGCATATGCACGTGCGCCAACGCCTTGCTCAGATAGCGGAACACTATCGTCAGGCAACCCAAACGCAATCGCATCTCGATGGGCTTGTTCTCGTACTTCAGAAACTAATTCACTAAAGGTCATTAATGCAATGAGTTGACGAGAAGTAAATAAATCACGGTGTTTCGTCATACCATAAATTTGGACTCGAAATCCAAGAGCTTGTTCAGGCAAATCTGTATTTGGTACGGAAGGTGGAACAGGAACATTTGCGATCTCGATCTGTTCGGATGCTGGCGCATAATAATTACGCTTACCAGCCCCTTCAGTAACAATTGCCATCATAACTGCACCTATACGTCCAGCTTTACCTTCCGCACGTATATAATCAAATGGGATTGGAACGCCTGTAACGATGCAACGTCCACCACGCCGATTGACCGTCCCCTCTTGAATTGTTTTGGGATCGTCGCCATCTTGTTCGCGGCATACCACAAACGAAACTTGTTTGGTCTGCGGGTCAACAATAGGTTCAATCCAGGCGCGTTTGCCCTTTTTCTTGCTCAGTTCAAACGAGCGTACCAGCGGCACCTGCACATCAATCGCCGGGTTAGGGCTTTTCACGGTGCGCGCCCAAATCCACGCAATCACGGTTTCGCCGTTATGCTTTGGGTACAGGTGTCCGATGCGTTCCCATGCCTTGTCACGCATCCATTCGCCATAGTAGCGGACATCGGCGGCAAGTCCGGCGGCACCTTTCCAGCCTTCGCTGCTGTTCATGCGCTGGCGGTCACGCGGGTTCACGGGTGGGCGGTTGGCAAAGCGCGGCGGGATTTCGATCTGTGCCTTGTTGATCATCACCGCAACGGGGTTCAGGTCGCTGGCGTGCGCTTCCAATCCGAGCCGCTGCGCTTCGAGCGGGATCGAGCCGCCCCCGGCAAAGGGATCGAGCAAGGGTGGCGGGTTGCCCTCAGTGGCGATGTTGATTAGTTCGCGGGCGGTGTTCAGGATCGCTTCGTCGGTGGTGCTTTCCCACTGGACAAGGCGCTCAATGAAGTCGAACAGCCGCATCCGGGGTGTATCGTTGAGGTCGGCATTCTTGCCCTTCGGCAGCTTGCGGCAGGCTTCCACAAAGGCAGGCAGTGCATCGGCACTGTCGGGGTCGTCCACCAGCGAGGAAAAAATCACCGCACGCGCCGCCGCTAGCGGGCGTCGCGCCCACCACAAATGCAGCGTAGAAGGGTGTCCGTGCCGGATAGATTTTTCGCGGGCGCTGGCCTCGTTGATAGCTTCGAGGGGTAGGGCGACTTCGATCAGTTTTTTGCGATATGCCATAAGTGATTATTCTTCCGACCTAAGACCACGTAATTCTTCACGTAGTTCAACAACTTCGATAGGGCAATCGGGCCAATTATGTTCCCAACATATAATTACGTCACACGCCGAAGGATCATGTTGGTGAAGCTGAAAATTCCGACTTTGATATTCAAATTCAATATGAACACGTTCCCAAGTTTCGGGATTGATGTTGATGCGACGCTTGCCTTGACAATCGGGGTATTCACTACGAACAACTTCGACCAGATACCCTAGTTCCCGGCAGACCATTCCAAAAAGAAACACCACGCCTTGTTCGTTTACTGGAGCATGTTGTAGACCTCGGAAATTGAGAAGTTCTCCAAGTTTTTCGCGTCTACCTGATCGACTTATAAATTTGGGATTAGGCGACGGAATTGGCATTTTTGATATTTGGGTTAGTGCTGAATTTTCATCCGAGACTTTGGATGGAACTGAAACTTCATCGAAACGCAGTTCCAGATTCCCATCAGGACGATCTCGAATGATTACCGCATTGCCGGGAATTTTACCCTGAAAAGTCTCAACACCGCAGTTAAAACGCCAACTGCTGGATTTATAGCGGTCAATCCGTATGCTGCGTTTGATTAACGTACCGTCTGGTGCATATATTCCTACATTTTGTCCAGCATGAAGCTCAAACCATTCAAGCGCCCCGCTAAACCCAGACAAATGGGAAAGGCCGAAATTTAAGCGACCTGTCTTAATCTCTCCAGGCAACAATATGTGGCGATATTCCATGTTGGATCAGCCTTGCTTCACTCGATAAAACTTTTCCTTGCTGGGATTGCCAAAAATATCTTTTCCCATTCGATCAAGTTCCGCAGCCCGTTCATAGCCCGAATGCTGGGCCAAGTTCAAGATACGCCCACCAATTTCCTGATGGGCGGCATTAAACGGACTGCGATTCGGAGTATCCCGAAATGAATATAGCAAGTCGATATAATCTTGCTGTCTCTCTTGGGCAATTAAACGCAGAATTTCAAAATTGGAGAATTTGCCTTGCTTGGCAATAAGATCGGCCATGTATTGCTCGGCATGGATAAAAAGATTATTTAGAGTTTCAGTTCGATCAATCATGGTGAGAACCTTTTAAAGTTTATTCGCTCATAGCCAGCAAATCGTTCAAGTTGTAATTGACACTGGTTACGCCGAAATCGGGTTCACGGCTGAACGGTCGGCGAATGTAGGCTGGAGCATTGTTTTTACCACTATCCACTTCTACTAACGCCAAGATAAAATTTTCGGGCGCATTAAGCGCAGTCAAAACCTCATTGCGGGTGATTGTAACTGTTTCGGCTCCTATACGCCGTCCTTTCACCTCGATGAATCTGCTGAGTCCAGTTTGCCCATCCCGGCTTTCGATGTCATACCCACGCTTGTCCTGACTGACATCCCGTGGGTCGTTGCCGAGCGCGATTTCGACTTCCATCACGGCGTGCATAGCGATTTGCTCAGTGATGCGGCGGTCAAGGATTTCAGCAGGCGTCTGGTCGCCGAGGAGCAGCCCAATCGGGATGATCAACGCCCCACCAATCACAATCGGCGGTGCAGCGGAAATCTGTCGCTCCTGAGCAAGTTGTTCTTTGCGCAGGTTGAGCCGCTCGGCAAGACGATCCGCACGTTCCTGAGCGCGGGCGCTGTTCAGGCGAGCGTTGACCCGTCCCGCCTGTTCTTGTGACCGCAATTCGGCGGCACGCCTGTCCCAATAGTTGATTTCTTTGGTCAGGCGCTCCTGTACTGCGGCTTCAGTGCGATCAATCAGTTCAATCCGGCGCTGACGCACCCGATCCAGATGGCGTGGTACGAGCGTTTCGACAGCGTGCGCAGCAGCGCGGCGCTCCAGCGTTTCGCCCTTGAGCCATTCCTGAGCAAGGAAAGGCTGCACCTGTGCGATTTCGCTTTCAGATGCCGGACGATAATCGAGGTAGGGTGCGCCGCCTGCCTCGCGGACGTTTCCGGCGGCATCAATTTCCACAAAATGCACTTCGCGGGAGATGATACGCCGTTCGCCATTTTTGGTCGGAGTGGCATCCTGTATCGCCTGTTCGAGATAAAACAGTGCACGCGGTTCGCGTCCGGGGTCGGTTTCATCGACCAGAATTGCGCCGCGTTTGAGGGCGTCGCGTTCGCGTTCCAGCAGCAAGCCAATGGAGCCGTCGAGCAGTGGATGACCGGGACATAGGAAAGCGGCGGGCGGTTTATCCGGGAGATTGATCAGGGCTTTCTCGAAGCAGACGCGCTCATATTTTGGAGAAATTGCACCCAGGGCGTGATCCTTCGCCCAGTTGCGAATCACGGCTGGGACGTTGTTGATCGCATACCGCCCATTTTCGCGCTCGTGAACAGTGCCACCCAAACGCTCGAATGCCTGGATAAAGAAGGATTTGATGTAGTGGGGCTGTAGGCGTCGTGCGGCTGCTCGTTCCATATCGGCGCGGATGCGCATGATCTGTCCGGTATCCATCGCGCTAGTGACGAGCGATTGCTTTTCAAGGAGATTGCGGATGCGCTCCTGATCGATCACATTGTCTACAGAGCGCTGCAACCGGGCACGCACTTCGGGATCGTCACCGTAGCGGATAGCCTCAATCAACATCTTTCGCAGCGGGGTATCCTGAAAGAGTTTGCCCAGCACATCAAAGACTTCGCCATTGAGCGCACTGCGTTCGGCTTCCAGCTTTCGTAGCAATTGCTGGTAGACGCCGCCTTCACGGGTCTGCCCTGCAACCAGATTCCAGAGGTGACAAACTTCGGTTTGCCCAATGCGGTGAATGCGCCCGAAGCGCTGTTCCAACCGATTCGGGTTCCACGGCAAATCGTAATTGACCATGAGATGCGCGCGTTGCAGGTTGATACCCTCTCCGGCGGCGTCCGTCGCGACCAGGATTAGCGTATCGGGATGATTGCGAAATTTGTCTTCGACGACGCGGCGTTCATCCCGGTGCATCCCACCGTGAATACATTCGACGGCCTCAGCGCGGCCAATCAAGGTACGCAGCCGCTCGACCAGATAGTTCAGGGTGTCGCGGTGTTCGGTGAAGATAACCAGCTTGTGTTGCCCGCGTACCGGGTCGCGCATCTCCGCATTATCCTGAAGCAGTTTCAGGAGTTCGGTCCACTTGCGGTCAGTCCCACTGCGCCGGAGTTTGATGGCTTTGGTTTCCAGATCGCGCAAACTGAGGATTTCCGCTTCCAGTTCGGCAACGGTACGCGCTGCGGTAGCGTTATCAACCAGCTCCATTTCAAGCTGTTCGAGTTCCGCATCAGGAGCGTCCTCCAAATCGTCCCAATCTTCCTCTTCGATCCCGATGGTCACTCCTTCGATAAGGTTTTCACGCAGTTTTTGCGTTTCTGCCAGCCGCTTTTCCAAGCGCTCACGCCGACGCTTGAGGGATTGATAAATCGCTTCCGGGGAAGAGGCCAGACGGCGTTGCAGGATGGTCAGGGCAAAGCCGACGGTTCCTTTGCGGCCTTCGTTCTCCAACTGGTCGGCACGATTAAATTCCTCGCGCACGTAGGCCGTCACTGCCTCATACAGAACGCTTTCTTCCGGGGAAAGCGCGTAGTTGATAGTATATGCCTTGCGCTCAGGAAATAGCGGCTTGCCATCGAATTTCAGGAGTTTTTCTTTGACCATGCGGCGCATCAGGTCGGAAACGTCCACCTCGTGAACGCCATCCCGGAAACGCCCCTCGAATCGGTCTGCGTCCAGCAAGCCGAGGAATAGCTGAAAGTCTTCTTCTTTGCCATTGTGCGGGGTGGCCGTCATGAGCAGCAAATGCCGGGAAATATCGCCGAACAGTTTGCCAAGTTTGTAACGCTTGGTTTCCTTGAGATCGCCACCAAAAAAAGAAGCCGACATCTTGTGCGCTTCATCACAGACCACTAAGTCCCAATCGGTCATGCGTAACCGCGCTTGCAACTCTTCACTCCGGCTGACCTGATCCAGTCGTACAATGATCAGATCGCGCTCTCCGAAAGGGTTACCGCTCCGTGAAGACTCAACCATCTCGCGCGTCAGGATATCAAACCCAAGCTGAAATTTTTGCCAGAGTTCGTCCTGCCATTGTTCTGTTAAGCTACCCGGCGCACAAATCAAACAACGCCGCACATCGCCGCGCACCAGAAGCTCCCGAATGAGAAGTCCCGCCATAATGGTTTTGCCGGCACCGGGATCATCAGCCAACAGGTAGCGCAATGGCTGCCGGGTGAGCATTTCGTCATAGACAGCAGTGATCTGGTGCGGGAGCGGTTCCACGAGCGATGTATGCACCGCCAGAATGGGATCGAAGAGATGTGCCAGATGGATACGGTACGCTTCCGATACGAGGCGTAGCAAATTTCCATCCACATCGAATGCCCAGCGGCGCTCGGCTTCAACAATTTCAAGTTCGGCTTCATTTTCAGGGTAAAGGAGCTGTGAGCCGAGTTGCCCATCGGCCAGTTTGAAAACGACTTCAACGCCCGTTGATCCGTGCCATTCGACATCAATCAGGGTCACAATCTGCTGGGGGCGAATCCCGCGCACCTGAACGCCACGTTTGAGTTGTCGGAGATCGGCCATGTTGTCTGCGTCCAGGCAAAAGTCTAATTAAAGTGAATGATGTTAGATGCTATCTCAATTTTAGATTTTTACCATATAAATCAACTGCTTTGTACGAGAGGTGTATAACAATGTTGATCCCGATCTATGCTGGAAAAAAATAAGAAAGTGGGCAATTCAAGAATGCCCACCAACAAAACTTATCAAGCCTGTGCGGAGTGAACGATACGCCAAACGGTACCCATGTGGCAGCCGACAAACCGCGCAATCTCGGCGAGCGAACACCCAGATTGCCGCATGGTGTGAATGCGGGCGCGGTCTTTATCGCTCAAAATATTGGAACGCCCCATGATGCCCTGATAGCCTTCGGCAAACTGACTCATCTGGCGGACCTGCTGGGCAGTCATGTTGTAGGTGTGCGTTGACCAACCCAGTTCGAGACGGATTTCAGTGGGCGTGTAACCCTCCGCTGACCGTTCCAGCAGGAGCAGACAACGCTCGAAGACGGCGGGGCTGTAATGCTTACGCGCCAGTTGAAGCAACATTTCGAGGTCAAGTCGCAGATTAGCCTGTTGCGTCTCTTTGCCATGAATATCCACGTCGTGACGCTGGCAGAGGGTATCGAGTAATTCGTTCTGTTCCTCTTCCTCAGCCTCACTGAAATCAGGAAAATCACATTCGCTGAACGTGTGCTGCACCCGTTCAATCCGTTCCTTGCGCCGAGTCGAGCCTTTCGCATAGGAGATGGGATAGTTCAAATCGCGGTTCGTCCAGCGCATCGCTAGCTTCGCGGAGGCGACCCAATAAGATTCAGGTCTGGCATCCCACTGTTCGTGATGGCGTTCATAATCCTTCCAGAGTTTGATGAACGCCCCTTGCTTGACATCCTCAACCAGTTCGGGCTTGAAGTTGAGGCGTGTCCAGCGTTCGAGGCGACGCTCGATGACC
>CAYSOC010000180.1:0-13091 GCA_964432445.1 uncultured Anaerolineaceae bacterium | reverse complement strand
ATTTGCTTTATGGCAGATACCAAAGGTGGAGCGTTTGATATTTCAGCAGAAGTTGCTACTCAAATGCTTGGTGCTACAAATAAGAGCGGCAAGCCAAACAGCGATGTTGTACGCCCCTGGGTAAATGGGATTGATATAACCCGGAATGCGCGCAATATGTGGATTATAGATTTTGGTATAGATATGCCCATAGAGGAAGCCAGACAATACGAAAAACCATTCCAGTATATTGAACAGTACGTTTATCCAGAACGGCAGCAAAATCGGCGCGAGTCCTATAAAAACTATTGGTGGATACACGTTGAACCACGCCCAAGCATGAGGCTAGCGCTTTCATCATTGCGGCGCTACCCTGTCACTCTTGGAATCGCCAAACATCGCCTGTTCATTTGGCTATCAGGGAATGTTCTGCCCGATCATGCTTTGTTTGCTTTTGCTCGTGATGACGACTATTTTTTTGGTGTTTTGCATTCCTATCTACATGAACGCTGGGCGCTTCGTTTGGGAACATCGCTGGAAGATCGCCCGCGTTATACGCCAACTACCACGTTTGAGACCTATCCATTTCCGTTTGCACCGGGCAAAGAACCCACCGACAATCCACAGGTGCAGGCTGTCGCCGCCGCTGCCAAAACGCTCCACGAAATCCGGGATGCGTGGCTCAACCCGCCGGAAGGCACAGTCAGCCCAACACAATTGCGCCAGCGCACCCTCACCAATTTGTACAACGCGGTAGAGAGCTATCGGGAAACAAAGGCGGCAAGCAAGGCATATATCACGCAGGAATCCAACCCTGCCAGCAAGGTTGCAGAACAGATCGCCGGGTTGCACGATGCGCTGGATGCGGCAGTGCTGGCGGCCTATGGCTGGTCTGATTTGGCAGATCGGTTGCGCACCGAGGCGGGCGACGAAGAATTGTTAAGGCGGTTGCTGGCGCTGAATCTGGAACGTGCCGCCGCGCAGGGGAATTAACCCCGCGAAACCCCTAACCCCCGTCCTTTCCCCACAGGCAGGGCAAGGGAGCCAGACTGTGTGGGTTTGGAGGTCCCTCCTCGCTGGCGGGGAGGGATTTAGGGTGGGGTTAACTACGGCGCATTACTCATACCAAAATTCAAAAAACCTTAACACAAATTGCCATTTTTCCTATGGACGATCTTTAAGACTATGTTAAAATGATTACATACTCTTAATGAGTTGTCCTCGCTCTATTTTTTACCGGAAGGGATCACACCATGGCCGTCCGCTCTGTTTTCGACAGGCAGCTTTGTTCATTGCGGGAGCGCGTGCAACAGCTTGCACAAATGGTTGCTGGTTCCATTGACGAAAGTATCACGGCGCTTAAAACCCATGATCGCGTCAAGGCACAGCAGGTTTCGGACTACGACGCCCAGATTAATAGACTGCGCTTCGAGATCGAAGAAGAGTCGTATTTATTGCTTGCATTGCAACAGCCTGTCAGTTCCGATATGCGGATGATTGTGGCGACTATCAGCGTCGTCACCAATCTGGAACGTATCGGAGATTACGCCGCCGGAATCGCGCGGCTCGTCCTGCGCCTGAGCGAACGTTATGACGTTATTCCTGTCACAGAGTTTGACGAGATGGGGCGTATCCTCAAGGGGATGCTGGAAGATGCCGTGCGCGCCTATACCCAGCGCGACCAACCAATAGCGCAATCGGTGATCGAACGCGACAGCCAGATTAATCAACTGCACAAATTGGTCTACGACACGATGATCACGCGCATGACCAACGATGCCAATATGGTTGAGAACGGGACATTTGCGCTGTGGATTTCACACAATCTGGAGCGTATCGGGGATCGCTGCGCCAACATTTGTGAGCGTGTTAACTATCTGGTAACCGGGGAACTGACCCACCAACACGCCCACGCAGAATAATTTCCAATCACTATAGAGTACCCCTTCCCGTCAATGCGGGGAGGGGTGAAACGTTTCCCGTAATCGTTTTCTCAACAGAGCGTTATTTAGACGCTTACGGTTTCGGGAGAGACGTTGGTGGCCTGTAGACCTTTGTCAGTTTCTTCTATAATGAACTCGACGCGCTGCCCCTCTTCAAGGTTGCGATAGCCATCGCCGAGAATTGCAGAATAGTGAACGAAAACATCTTTGTCGCTATCATCTGGAGCAATGAATCCGTAACCCTTGACGCGACTGAACCACTTTACTGTACCTTTTGCCTGACTTGAAGCCATTTTGGTGATTAAACTCCTGCACCAATTGTGCGCCATTCGATAATTTACACCGCTAGCACCAAATGCACTGCCAACACAGGCCATCATGACCGCGTTTTGGGAGCGCTCCCGAAAAGTTCTGGCGCGAGAAACGATTTGGGAAAGGGCGACGGTAGCCTGACTTAGAGGCAATCAGGAATTTACCGCCACCTTGATGAATTGTCAACACGGAGTCGATAATTGTTATAAGTTGTTATAATATGACATTTACCGTAGAAGCTAAATGCGGTGTAAGGCGTTCTCCACAGATGAACAAAGAAAATATGAATTAGGATAGTGATAAAATTTTTATAGGCTGTGGAAGTTTCCCTTTCCATTGGCGGAAAGGGAATGTTTTAATCTTTACGTTTGACGCACCCGGCTAGCGTTCTGCGATCACCCGCTCCAGTTCACGGATAAAACTGGTGTCATCCAGCGGTTTGGAAAAATAGGCATCGAAGCCAGCCTCAATCGCCTGTTTTTTGACCGTAGAGGTGTGATAGGCAGTGATGGCAATACAGGGAATGTCGGCTGTCGGCGGGTTTTGGCGAATCGCCTGCACCAGACTGATTCCATCCATACCGGGCAGGTTGAGGTCGATAATCACCGCTGTATAGAGCTTGTCTGAGAGCGCCTGAATCGCTTCCTCGGCGCTGTTAAAGGCATCCATTGAAATGCTGAAATAATTCAGAATCCCGCCAACTACGATTTGACCATCTGGTTCATCTTCCACAACCAGAATTTTCCAATCCGATTTTGAGGACATGCATTGTTCCTTTTAGTTAAGCCGATCCGCGAGTTCCGGTATATCCAGAATGAGCCTTAGAAGATCGTTAATAAACGTCTCCGGGCGCAATGGTTTGGTCAGATAGTTATGGAAACCCACCTCTATTGCACGGGTGCGATCCCCTTCCATCGCGTGGGCGGTGAGCGCGATAACGGGTATATCGCGTGTGACGGGGGTTTGTTTTAGCTGAAAGATCATCTGCCAGCCGCTCATGACAGGCATTGAAAGATCGGAAACAACAAAGTCCGGGCGCATGGATCGTATTGCGTCCAGCCCTTCCTGTCCGTTGGCAGCAACAGCAACCTGTGCGCCGCACATCTCGAGGAGCGATTGCGCGACAAGAAGGCTATCCGGCTCATCGTCGATAACCAGCACCTTCCAGCCTACCAGAAGTTCGGGTGACATTGTAAAACTGCTCATTATCCCCCCTAATTCAACACGGGTTGTTCGACTTCCAGTGGTAGCGTCACCGTGAAGGTACTGCCAGCACCGGGTTTACTTTCAACCCTGACTGTCCCACCCATTGCAATACACAGATTGCGGACGATAGAAAGCCCCAATCCCGACCCGCCATAGGCACGGGTAGAACTCGCGTCGGCCTGGCGGAAGCTCTCAAAGATAATTTCCTGCATGTGTGCTGGGATGCCGATTCCGGTATCTCTGACCTCAATCACCAGTGACTCGTCATCTTTGGAGATTTTTAACGCTACAGCGCCGCGTTCCGTGAACTTGAAGGCGTTGCCTACCAGATTCGTGATGATCTTGGTGATTGCGTCTTCATCGACTTTGACAAATTCTGGAAG
Organism: uncultured Anaerolineaceae bacterium; assembly: GCA_964432445.1. Lineage (GTDB taxonomy): Bacteria > Chloroflexota > Anaerolineae > Aggregatilineales > UBA2796 > JBBRMW01. Next base: position 9,268 of record CAYSOC010000180.1, on the reverse strand, counting down.
CATCGGGTCAATCGCAACCGTAAACGCAACGGATTTCTGGGAGGCAAGGATCGACATATCCGCGCTGAACTTTTCAGCAAGATGGCGCAACGACACGGGCGCAGTCACAATCTCAAGGCGTCCAGCTTCCATACGGCTGATGTCCAGAATATTGTTAATCAGCATAAGCAACCGTTCGCTGTTAGAGCGCGCACGGGTAATCATATTGCGATCCTGATCAATAACCCGGTTGCCCATAAGTACGATTCCGAGCAGGCCAATCATTGCGTTCAACGGGGTTCGCAATTCGTGGCTCATCATCGCCAGGAATTCATCCTTGAACCGTGCCGCTTCGCGCAACTGGCGGATCAGGCTGTCGCGCTCCTGTCGCCCCTTGACACGTTCGGTGATCACATCGGTATTCATCATGATTCCGCCGACTGTTCCATCGGGCTGATACCAGGGACGCACGTCCCAGCGGAGCCAGTCCAGGTCACCGTCGGCGCGCGGGAACGGGGCTTCCTCGTTTATATCGACAATGCCCTGCATCGCGCGCTGGTGAATCTGCTTCCATTCGTCGCCAATTTCGGGGAAGATTTCATAATGGCTCTTCCCGATAATGTCTTTACCCTCCAGACCATAGCCTTTGACCCATTGCCGATTGAAAACCAGATAGCGCATGTCTCTATCAAACATGGCGATGGATTGCGGTGCATACTCGATAATCTGGCGAATCTGCTCTTCGCTGCGCTGGATACGTCCGTTGGCGGTAGCCAGTTCCGCAATCAGGTTTTCACGCTCTGCGATTTGTTTTTTCTGCTCCGCAATATCGTGGATAATCGTCCCGAAGAAACTTACCTGTCCATCCGGGGATTTATGAGAGGTAATCACCTGAGCAATGGGAATATTATGCCCGTCACGATGTCGTAAAAAGCCTTCGCCATTCCAGATACCATTCTGAATAGAAGCCGGAAATGCTGTTTTTTTGATATGGGTTGCCCATTCAGCAGGATGGAAATTGGCAATCGAAAGTCTGGTTACATCTTCCGCTTCGCCAATCCCTGCCAATTGTCGGCCTGCACGGTTCAGAAACAGCAGCTTGCCATCTGGCGTGAATGTCGCTACAAAGTCGTTGGTGGATTGAAGTACCGCCGCCAGTTGATTGAGTTCATTTCGGCTGGATTGCAAATCTTTTTCCAGCATATGGATACGCTGGATACGGCTACCCATTTCTGCCATTTCGCGCAGTGCCGCGACACGCCAGCGCACCTGCTGACCGATTGCTGTATAGATGCGACGGTCTTTTTCGTCGAATTGGCGTGGTGTATCCCAGATATACGCCAGCGCACCGATCCAGCGGTTGTTGAAATAGAGCGGCATAATGATAGTTGCACGCAAGCCTGTTTGTCGGGCGACCATGCGTGCCGGCTCATTGACCTCTGCCGAAGCCTCTATATCCTCGATAACGATCAGATCGCGCATCGAAGCAAACCAAAGGCTTGCAAAAGGATAACTTGCCAGTGGATAGCGTGTGCCAATACCGGGATTGTCGGTTCCATTGTGACGCATACTGGCGACTACTTCACCAGATTCGGGCATTGTATCCCCGCCATAGGTATACATCAGGGTTACCGAGGTGTATTGTTGTGCGCGTGGATAGTCGGAGACTGCCTGTAGCAGTTCTTTGGGCGTGGCAATTGGTTGAGCCAGTTTTGCGGAGAGATCATACAGAATCTCCGTCTCAGATCGAATAGTCTGGGGGGTATCCATAAAATAATGTCCTATTGATCGTGGCGACGCGCTGTGTAGCAAAATTGCGCTGGAATAATGGGATTCAACTACAGAGGGTTCAAATAACCTCCTATATTTTTAGGCAATACCGATTTGTAAAACTATTGAATCTTAGCAGTAATTGCAAAACTGAATCCCGACGGTGTTATAACAAAAAAACAACAATGCCTTAATGAAAGCATTGTTGTTTTAGTAGAATTGTCACCTATTTCTGGAATGTCGATACTATGTGTATGGCACTGTTACCTGGTGACGATGCCGCTGCCCTCGCCGGGATGCACCACCGAGACATAGGCTTTGAGATGTGTCGCAGCGTTATATGCCATCTCGACACGTTCCGCAAAAGCCTTCACGTTTTCGTTACGCACTACGGCAATCACCGCCCCACCGAAGCCGCCGCCCATCATTCGCGCGCCGAAGCAACCTTCTTCTTTTTGTGCGATAGCTGCCATGATGTCCAGTTCACGGTTGCTGACCTCGAATAACTGGCTCAGGCTGGCGTGGCTCTCGTTGATCAAACGCCCTACCGTTTCCAGATCGTTCTGCTTCAATGCTTCGACACAGGCTAGCGTGCGGACATTTTCATTAACGACATGCGCGGCGCGGCGTTCGATCCCTTCGGGGAGTTCGTCGGCACGGGCAGCGAGTTGTTCCGGGGTTATATCGCGGAGTTTCTTCACACCGAGCAGACGTGCGGCTTCTTCGCATTGCTGCCGTCGTTCCCCATAACCTCCGGTAGCGTGATCGTGCCGGGTGCTGGTATCGAGTACCAGCAGGCTCACCTCGGTGGGAACAGGTACAAGTTTCAAATCCAGAGTGCGGCAGTCAATCAACAGGGCGTGATCAGCCTTGCCACAGGCAGACGCCATTTGATCCATAATCCCGGTTGGTGCGCCGATGAATTCATTTTCGACACGTTGCGCCAGTTTTGCCTTCTCTGGCTGGCTCATTTTGATGTCGAACAGTTTGCAGGCCACTTCGATCATGGCGATGCCGACTGCCGCCGAAGAACTCAGACCAGCACCAATCGGAATATCGCTGCCTAGCGCCAAATCCAGCCCTTTTACAGGATGACCACCAGATTGCAAAAGAGCGAGTACGCCACGCGGGTATGTTGTTGCCTCGTGCAAGGTATCGTCGTGCAGCAGATTCAGCCGCGTGCTGGCAGTGATGGTATAGTCCAGCGAAACCACATTTACCTGATCGTCATCGCGCGGGCTGGCTGCGATATACACAGCGCGATCCAGCGCAGCAGGCAAGACAAACCCGTCATTATAATCAGTATGTTCCCCGATGATATTCACACGTCCCGGCGCACGCGCCACAATTTGCGGCTGTTTGCCAAAGTGGGCGGCGAATGCCTCTGGAACAGAAACCTGTGGATTGATTGTCATTAAAGCAAGACTCCTCTGGTACGGAAAAGAAATTTAGTTTTTAGGGCGTTGTGCTTGCTGTTGGCGTGGTCGTTGGTGTTGTTGTCGGCACTGCTGTTGCTACGACGGAATCGGGTAGCGTTGGAAGCGAAGACAGGGTTGGCAACTCCGAAGCCGTCGCGGTAGGCTGGCGGGTCGGCACAACAAGCGTATACGGTGTTGAAGACGGCGCATCTGTCAACGATGGCTCAGGAGTAAAGGATGGCGCTTCGGATGCTGTCGGAACTGTCGTCCATGTGGCTGGCAACGTTGGCGCGACATAGGGCGTAAGGGTTGGCCCGCCGGGTGTGATGGATGGCGTCCACGTATAACGTAACGTTGGTGAAGGCGTGATCGTAAATGTCGGAGTGCGCGTTGGAGTGGGCTGCAAGAGCGCCTGAATACGCGGACTCAACAGAACAGCAACAATCACAATCGCAATCACGGTAATCACAATAACGCCAAGCAGCGCAACGATTCCGGTATTCCTGCCCGAAGGCGTTGCTTCCGGTTCAGGGGTCGGGGGTGGTGGCGCAGGCGGGGCTTCGCCAGTGAGCCGGGTGAGGGCATCCCGGACTTTCGCGTTGTTCGGGTTGAGTGCCAATGCCCGCTGGAGATAACCAATTCTTTCGTTGGTATCCTCTGCCGTTGCTGCCAGCCACATCCAGCCAGCTTCTACCTCTGGATACTGATCGGTAAACCGTATCAACAACCCACGTGCTTCATCGCGCCGCCCGGCTTTGAATAGTTCAATGGCCTGGTTGAGTTGAGAATTTGCGTTGGGTTGTGTCATTTCTCTCGCCCTTTGGTTGGTGAAAACTGTCACAGATTATAGCGCGTTTGCGGAACTTGAGCGCAGGAGAGCCTCAATAATTCCTCAATCCGGCACGGTGTAATAGAATATGCAGATAAAAGGGGCGAAGAAGATGGGCGAAGAACGAAATCGTCTCGAAATTTTCAAAGGCGACATTACAAAGCTGGAAATTGATGCAATCGTCAATGCTGCAAACAGTTCGCTGCTGGGTGGTGGCGGTGTTGATGGTGCAATCCATCGGGCGGCAGGGCCAGAGTTACTGGCGGCTTGCAGATTGTTGAATGGTTGCAAAACGGGCGAAGCAAAAATTACACCGGGTTTCAAACTTCCAGCCAAGTGGGTGATCCATACCGTTGGTCCGGTCTGGATGGGCGGCAAGCAAAATGAGGATACTCTGCTGAAATCTTGCTATAAAAATTCACTGACGCTGGCAGTACAGCACAACATTACTACAATTGCGTTTCCGGCAATCAGCACTGGAGTGTATGATTTCCCGATTGAGCGTGCCGCGCGAATTGCTGTCGAGACGATACAGGAATTTCTGGCAGCCAATCCACAGATAGAGAAAGTGATTGCTGTTTGCTTCGATGACAAAAACCTGGGTGCTTATCAAAAGCTGCTGACAAACTAAATGATGTGGGTGTGTACCTCTACCCTCTTGCACCTGTTTTCGTTGTGAGAATACATTGGCTTATACTTTTGCTGATACACTCTTACGCTGAAAATTATGATCAAGGGGAGTTCCGTAATGTCTGATTCGCCTAAACCTATGTTGGTCGGAATGCAACGAATGCTGGCTGTAGCGAGCATTCTGGTTTTGATTATCGGTTTGCGCCTCATGGTTTTCAGCGAAGAAACGGAAATCTATTTTCCCTGGACAATCAGTGTTCCGTTGACATCCGCCTTCATGGGCGCTGCCTATTTTGCGGCATTTTTTCTGGAAATGATGGCATCGCGTCATAAGGCCTGGTCGAGCGGGCGAATTGCTGTACCTGCCGTTCTGTTGTTCACTGTCCTTACTCTAATTGTGACACTGGTTCACCTGGATCGGTTTCATCTGGGAAGTCAATATCAACTTGTTACACAAGTCATCACATGGTTCTGGCTCTTCATCTATGTTTCGGTTCCGATCATTATGGGAACGCTGTATTTCCTTCAAATTCGCAAGCCGGGTGATGATCTGCCGCGCACCCATCCCATGCCCGTTATCATTCGGGTGATTTTTGTGATCTATACCCTGATCCTGGTGTTGCCCGGAATCGGGTTGCTCATTGTGCCGGATAGTGTAAGAAGCATATGGCCCTGGGCGCTAACGCCATTGACTGCCCGCATCATTGGTGCATGGATGATTGGACTTGGTACATTAACCGGACATACCGTTATCGAGAATGACTGGAAACGGGTGCTGTCTGTCATGCCGACGCTTGCTGTTGGGGCTGCGCTGGAAATCGTGATGGCCTATCGTTATAGTGCCGCCGTAGATTGGTCAGCACCGAGCAGCGCTGTCTACATCGGGATTTTGGGGACGATGGTGCTGGTGGGGATTTACGGTATCTGGCAGAGTGTTCGCACCCGATAGGAAGTTCACAAGTTACTGGCAATAAAAAACGGGTCGATGACCCGTCTTTTTGCGTTTCCTGGACAATTAGCCCTGGCGCTGCTTATGCTTGGGCGTCTTGGAGCAGATCACATAGAGATAGCCACGACGACGCACGAAGCTGCACGAGTCGCACATTTTGCGAACAGAAGCACGTACCTTCATGATTGAAACCTCACACTTGCGCAGGCATTATAATGGAGGAAATCCTTTTTGACTATGGTTAACTCATGCAGAGCTATACAGAGAACGATCCGCTGATTACGACAAAAACACTGGTGCGCGATCTGGAACGATTGGGATTGCGCGCCGGGATGACCGTCATTGTTCATTCGTCCATGAAGCAAATCGCCGGGACCGGGTTCATCGTCGGCGGTGCGCAGGCCGTCATCGAAGCGCTGATGCAGGTCATCACCCCGGAAGGCACACTTGTCATGCCTTCGCACACTGCATCGAACACCGACCCCGCCGGGTGGAGCAGGCCGCCTGTCCCGGAATCGTGGTGGGAGACAATTCGCAACGAATGGCCTGCATTTGATCCGCGCCGCAGTCCAACCTATTTCATGGGTGCGATTGGCGAACTCTTCCGCACGTGGCCTGATGTGATCCGCAGTGGACATCCCATCGGGTCTTGCGCCGCATGGGGCAAACACGCCGCGTATATCACAGCGGGTGATCCACTAATCACTGATCTGGGCGATGATGGTCCGATCGGGCGAATCTATGCGCTGGATGGATATGTGCTGTTGCTCGGCGTTGGTTATAACAAAAACACCTCCTTGCATCTAGCCGAACAGCACGCCCAATACCCTGATAAAGAAGCGGACATCGCTGGTAGTGTCCTTTTGCTGGATGGTCAGCGAACGCGCGTGACTATCCATTCCGAAGCGGTCAACACCGATGATTTCCATCTTGCTGGCAAAGCCTTTGAAAATGCCTTGCCCGGAGCATACACTATTGGCAAAATCGGAGAGGCCGAAACGCGATTCATCCAGCAACGGGCGATGGTAGACTTCGCCAAAACATGGTTCGAGTCCAACCGCCCCGGTAGTTTGCAAATAGCAGATTCAGAATAAAATTTCGGCGCGACGGGACAACCATTGCGAAAGCAGAAGCGCCAGAAACGCCATGCCGAGCAGGATCAGGCTTGCCCAGATCGCGCCATCAATGTTGCTTTCCAGCACGTTATAGACAAGCAGCGTCATAGTTTGGGTGCGTCCGGCGATACTCCCGGCAAAGAGGATCGTCGCGCCGAACTCGCCCAGCGCACGCGCCCAACTGAGGGTCAGCCCAGCGCCCAGCGCAATCCACGAAAGCGGAAGCGTTACCCAGCGAAACAGGACAAGCCCGCCTGCGCCATCGACGCGGGCGGCATCCTCGATTTCGCGCGGAATCGCGTTAAATCCAACCATTGCGGCGCGAATGAAAAACGGTGCGGCAACAAACGTCTGCGCAATCACTACAGCTGCTGTTGTAAATGGCAGGCTGATCCCAATCGCGCCAAGTGCCTGACCGAATGCACCACGACGTCCAAGCGTAATCAGCAGCGCAAGACCTGCAACGGTTGGAGGCAGCACGATAGGCAGTTCCACAAAGACGATCAGCAGTCGCCGCGCCGGAAAGCGCCATCGTGCTAGAACATAAGCTAGAGGCGTCCCAAGCAGAGCCGTCATCAGACTCGATAAAGATGTGGTGATCAGGCTGAGGGTGATCGCCTCGGTGATTCCGGATTGTGGCAATCCCTCCCAACCGCGCGTCTGGATTCCGCGTATCATCAGAACAATCTGGGGAAATGAGAGAAACAGCAGTGCTGCCAGACTTGCGGCCAGCAGCGCTATCCCGGATATGCTAAACCGAAAACGCACGTTATCCGGCGTCACAATCTGTTGTTGGAGTCGGCGTTAATTCGGGTGTTGCCACCGACGTTGATGGGGTTGGACACTTCCCCGACACGAAATTCCAGCGCACAAGTATTTTCTGCCCCGACTCAGAAAGAATAAACTCGATAAATTTCTTTGCCAACTCTGCGTTTTGGGTGTTATCGGTAATCGCAATCGGGTATACGGCAATAGTATTTAATGCATCAGGAACATCAAACATGATGACTTTATTTGAAATATCAGGCGTTACATCGGAACGATAGACGAATCCGGCATCTGCTTCTCCAAGCGCAACCTTTGCCGATACCTGCCGGACGTTATCTTCTTCCGAAACAACGTTTTTCAGGAAGGCAGTCTTATAGTCTGCGCCGTAAGCGGGCAGTTTGGTCAGTTTTTCCAGCATGGCGTCCGTATAATCGCGGACAGGGACTTTGGGCGCAGCAATCACGAGTTTCACACCGGGTTTGGCAAGGTCTTTCAATCCGGTAATTTTAGCTGGATTATCCGCTGGTGTAATTAGAACAAGCCGATTTTTGGCAAAAGTGCGCGGCTTGCCTGCGATGCGTTTGGCATCAATAGCAACTGTCATCTGGCTGTTGTTGGCGCTGGCAAATATATCGGCAGGCGCGCCTTCTTTGAGTTGCGTTGCCAGAGTTGAGGACGCGCCGAAGTTGAAGACAATCTCCACATCCTTGTTATCGGCCTCGAACGCGGTTTTCATTTCCTTGAACGCATCGGTCAGAGATGAGGCAGCGAATACGGTCAGGGTCTTTTTGGATTGTGCCTGTACCGGAGACAGGGCAAGGAATGCCAGTATTGCTACCAGAGCAATTGAAATTCTACGCATAAACTTACTCATCCTTTGGAATTAATTCACAGCGATCCAGCCATTGCAAAATGACATCCAGTTGCCCCATCACAAGCTCCAGCGTGAGCCTGCCCACCCCCGGCGCGGCCTGCTGAATCTGCGCGTGGAGTTCATCACGCTTGTGCTGACATACCTGCTTCTGACGCTGCACAATCGGGATAGTCGGAATGTTCAGCAGACGCCCGATATACAACCGACTCAGAAATTCAACGCGCACACGATGAACACTGGCAGAAGGTGCTGGCTCGTCCAGCCATCGTTGCAGCCTACTCAGGCCTTTTTCCGTGATCTGGTATTCAATGCGCGTAGGAGCATCCGAAGCTGTGATAGCGCAACCAATCGTAGAGCCTTCCGTTTCCAGACGTTTCAGCACGGCATATAACTGGCTGGTACTCAGCTTCCAGACCTCGCCAAGTTGCGCCGGATTGTGGAAACATTCCAGCAGTTCATAACCATGCCGGGGCCGTTTCGCCAGTAGACCGAGCAGTGTTTCATCGGGAGTGATTTGGGACATACCTCTATTCTATCATGGAATAGCATCCTTGACGATTCTGTCAAAGTACACTAATCTCTAAACACTGTTAATTAAATCTCCCAGGATATTGCCGAATGCCCCGTAAAAAGGAAGAATGGCGTCATGAAAATAACCGTAACGAGATTTTGCGTATCGCGCGGCGACACATGGCAGAATCCGGTACTGCATCAATCTCCCTGCGTGCGATTGCGGCAGAGATGAACCTGAGCGCCCCGGCGCTGTATCGCTATTTTCCAAGCCGGGACGACATCATCACGGAACTGATATTGGACGCATTCTACGCGATAGCAGAGGCGATGGAAGTTGCACGCCGTTCGCAACCGCCGGAGGATTTCAACGCACAATTGCTGGCGATGACGCTGGCCTATCGGGAATGGGCGATCACGCACCCG